>CBDUWI010000001.1:0-17149 GCA_965370885.1 uncultured bacterium
TACACAAGGTATGATTTCATACCTAAGTAGTACAATAGAGGACGGAACAGCCTCGTTAGCTTAGTAATCTTGCGAGCATTAGCTCGCACAACCTAAGAAGCCCCCTCTTCAAATTGAGTTACTCAATTAAGTGGTGGGAGTGTTCACGGGGAATCATAATTACAGTATTTGTAATTGATTTTTTCTCAACTAAATTGAGAATGAAATTAATTACTGGAGAATAAAAGAAGAATTAAAAAAATCTAAAATGTTAGCAACACAGTTTGTGTTAGCTAACATTTTTTATTTACAAATAGGCATTATAGTATTAAGATAAACTTATAAGGAGTGATTTTATGCAAGAAAACGATTCAAGAAAATTTGTCGATAGAATTTTATTGTTAATTATTTTAACGTTCATAAACACTTTAATGTGCGCGTTTTTACTTCAAGGTGGATTCTTTTTAATAATTTTGTCAATCATCTTAGTTCTTTTGAATCTTATGGTTTTATTTTTGAGTCTTCTAAGGTCATTTAAAAATCTCTTTAGTAGAACTTCCAAAACTAGAGCTATAATTAAATTCTTATTTACATTCATTGTTTTTGCATCATATTGTTGGTTCTTATTGGTAGTATATATTTTCAGTTCAGTTGTTATTGGAATATTAACTTAATAAAAAAAGCGGAAAATATTTTCCGCTTTTTATCTGTATAAAATTACTTTAAATAAATCTACGTAGTGAATTATATCCGTTTTAAGAATTTCTAATAATTTACTAGTCATGCGATTCTTATATTGTTTTCTCCAGTCAGATATAATGCGATCTATTGTCCACTTTATAACTTCTAAAGATCTATCAATATTGACTGCATCATTAAATAAATAGTAATCTATATCTGAAAATATCTTTGCATATTCTTTTCTTTTAAAATTTAATTTGTATTTTTCTGTTTCTTCCAAGATACTATCATCTTCAATGAATATATGCTTTTCAAGAATTTTAACAAATTCAGGATGACTATTTAATGTTTTGATTTTTTGGTTAATTGAAGCCTTTATTCTATTAATTACATCTTTATCAGCAAAGTTAAGTCCTAGTACTAATTCCTGCATAATTGAATCATTTACATGCTTATAAATGATGATATATAAATCTCTTTTACTAGTAAAATAATGAAAAAGTAGTCCCTTTGAAACATTTGCTTCTCGAACTATTGTATTCGTTGAAGCTTTTTTGTACCCTTTATCAGCAAACTCAATTAAAGCGGCCACTAAAATCCTATTTTTTCTAGCGTCATCACTTTTATGTGCATCACTCTTTTTATCATCCTTCCTAAATGTAAAATAAAACGGTCAACTATATAATAACTCTAATTTATGAATTTGTCAATCAAATCAACAGCAAGAATTATAATTTATTTGGTTGTAAAGATTGTTTAAATTAAGCTTTTATAAGTAACTGTGTTTTTATGAATTTTTAATTGTTAAAATATGCTTTCCTCAATAGCTACTATTTTTAATTAGAAGTCATATTATTCTATTTGATGTTATACTTCATAATTTCAGAAATACTAATTTTTTCATAATACTTATTTATAAAAATAATTGTTGAGAAGAAAATGATATTTAATATTATAAAACCAATAAAAATATTAACAAAATCAACATCTAATACAAGCTTGAATCCAATGTTGCTAACAAGCATCTCAAGTAACATATTTAATAATATTTTAGTTAAAGGTATTGAGATTATAAACGTGAATATCAATACAAAGTAGATATTGACAAGGTACTTTAAGTTAATTTCTTTATTATTTAAACCAATTGATTTTAAAATTGCTATATTTACCCTATTATCGTTTAAGTAAGATATAATAACCAAACTGAATATAAATAATGCTAAAATAGTTGAAAGAATTACTAAATAACCCATAATGATACTGGATATATTTAACAAGGCAGACATTTCATCTAATGAATTATTATAATTTATTCTTGTAACAACATAATCACTTTCATATAAGACATCTATAGCAAAAACTCCATTATAGTATGTATTATCAATATCATAATAACTATTTAATAGTTCTTTATCCATATATATATTGTTTTCAATTAGTTCATTTGAAATTCCAAGTATTTCGAGTGTAACTTCTTGATTACCAATTAAGAAAGTAATATTATCATTTATATCCAAACCAGCAGCAGTGCTTAAATAATCAGATATTATGATGCCGTCAAGTAGAAGTCGATTATTAGCAATATCATTTTCAATTAATAATTTTAAATTGTTACCTGGGTTAATTCCGTAAATAATTGTATTGAACTCAGGATTTAAAGAAGTATTATTAACAGAGATAATTGAACCCCTAGTTCTAGTGTAAGATTCATAGGAGTCACTAATGCCTTCGTTTGTTAAATACTGTAAATTAATCATTTCCTCATAGTTATTTCCTAATTTTGTTTCATCGACAAAAGCAGTAAACATTGAATTCCCACTTAAACCAAAAATTATCATAACGTTTATTGTGATAAATAATAAGAAAGTTGTAATAATTGTTTTTAATGGAGTGAATCTAAATATTCTTAAGTGTTTTTTTTGTTTTCTGAATTTATTGAATGAAATACTTCTATAAATGAATAAATAATTTAAAGCGAGTAATAGAATAATCGGAACAATCACACTATAGAAAAATATATCTAGATATAATACAAAATCCGCTTTAGGGAATAAATATCTAGAACTATAGGTCTCAAATAAACTGGTAGAAACATTTAATCCAATTAGATAACCGATCAAAGACATTGAACTAATCATTAAAGGATATAGTAATAATGAAATTGATATTTCTTTAAAAGTATACCCAAGTGCGTGTAGGGTGAAAATATCATCTCTATTTTTTTCAATATGTCTTTTCATGAAAATTATTAATAGAATTGCTAAAAATACTATAAACATAGTTAAAAATATATTTGTGAAAGCATTAGCATTATCTACTTCGGTTCTTAAAGAGGTAACTCTAAAATTCATATCAGTAGGAACTAAGATATTTATCATCTGCATACTTTTACCTAAAATACTCAAATCTAGCGTGTGGACAGAATTATAATTGAAGTCATCAATTATTAGTGAAAGATCACCATCTACTATATATTTAGTAAAAATATGTTGTTCTAAGCTATTGATAGTAAATTCATTGCAAAGAATCAATGATTGCAGTGTTTCATCAAAAGTGATCGTGTTCATACTAAATATCGGGAAAGTAAACTCTGGAGCGTAAAAATAACCTGTTACTAAGTAATCATTTCCTTCAATTTGATAAGTATCTCCGATGGATACATTATTTGCTTTTGCAAATTCAGGGTAAATTGCAATTTCAAAATTCTCTAATGGCATTTCCCCTTCTACAATAAGTGGGATACTAATATTTTCAGTGATGGTCATAAATTTATAGATGAATTCTTCATCATAAATATTAGCAATTCTTTTTTTCTCAACTTCAAAATTATATTTATTGATAAATTGTTCAACATAGCCATCAATTATATTTTCATAGAGATCAGGTCTTTCATCAATTCGTTCATTTATTAGAAAGTTTAAATTGTTAGTTGCAATACTATCCTCAGGATAAGCAAGCGCATATGAGCATTCTAGTACAATATCAAGTTCCTCGCATAATTGAATTATTGCAGTACCACCTAAATAATTAACATCTACCAATCCCATAGAAAAATAAAAGTCTTCTATGTTTTGTTCACTTAAATAGCTATCATAATTTTCTTCTAATCTTCTAACGCTGCTTTTAACAGCTGTAAAAGTTAAAGATATTATAATGACAAGTAAACTAAGACTTATAAAGTTAAACATATTCCCTTTTATTTTTTTAAATTGGTCTTTATAAAGTAAGCGCATTTAATACACCTCTAAATCTATTATAACTTAATAATAATAAAAACGAATATATTTTATTTACGAGACATTTACATGAGTTTATCCATTAAGTTTTATTTTCAAAGCATATTCACAAAAAATTCATATTTGTTTGTTATAATAAATTTGTAGGTATAAAAAATAATGAAAGAGGTGTTTTATGAAAAAATTTATCAGTTTATTTTTAATGGCTGTTTTAATGGTTGGTTTGACAGCTTGTAAAGAAGAAGATATAGAAATTACTGAAGAAGACATAGCTGATGCTATTGTTGAAAACTGGGATGGAGAATTAAATCATCTTGACTTAGTATTTGAGAATTTAGATTTAGAAGATTCAAT
This sequence comes from uncultured bacterium, assembly GCA_965370885.1. GTDB lineage: Bacteria > Bacillota_I > Bacilli_A > Izemoplasmatales > Izemoplasmataceae > JAFGXW01. The sequence goes on from CBDUWI010000001.1 coordinate 4,251, forward strand.
GGTACAAACTACTGAATTTAACTTTGAATTACTAGAAGATGGAGTAACTCATTATGTAAATGAAACTGTAACTGACACTTATGTTTATTTAGAAACCGGTACAGTAATGCAAAGAAATATTTCTGTTGATTTTGATGGAACAGTTACTAGCTTTGATGTTATTGTTAAAGAAGTTTCAACAGGTATAATTGTGTATGTGAATATCGAGTATATTAAAACTTTACTTGTAGAAGAGGGCGCAGATATTATACCAGTATTAGATATGCTTGGAATTGAAGAAGACTGGCTAATGTTTAAATTTGATGACTCTTTAGACAATATCATTGAGTTAGAAGTAATGAAAGATTTATTTGTAGATGCATTTTATGAAAGATTCGGACCTGAATTCTTTTACGATTTACAAGATGAGGTAGAAATAGAATTAGGTTTTGATTTAGATTTATACGGTGTTGATTTTGGTGTTTTCATTGATCATTTAGTAGCTGCTGAATATGCAGAAGCAGAACTAATGTTAGAAGACATTGACGAAGACGGACTTTTATTAGCACTTGATTTTAGTTTATTAGTTCCTGAAATCGTTATTATATTAACAGAAAATCAAGTTGAACTTGATCTTGCGGGATTTAATACAGTTGGAAGAATTACTGATATTGAATCGATGGGTACTGAGCTGTTTTTAGAAGATTTGACAGATAACGAAATCGTAATTTTGTTAAACGTGTTAGTAGATGTGAATGCAGAACCAGGTGATCCTGATTTATCAGATATATATGAAGCTTACGCTGCTGGGACACTTAATCATTATTTAGTTATGATGTTCTTAGATGATCCAGAAGTAGAAGCTGGATTAAGAGAAATTCCTGGATTTGATTTTGATGGATTCTATAGCACAATGGATTTACTAGATTATGATGCAATGTATTTAGAAACAGTTGATGGAGAATTACTATTTGATGCTATATATGCTGGACAAGATGCTTATGATATATTTGTTGCAGGATTAACGACTGCTCCAGAAAGTGCAAAAGTACTTGGTCACTTAAGTCCTATCGTATTAGCCATTGAATCTTTAATGGTAATTATAGATGATATTGATTATGGTATTGAAAATCTTGATATGTTTGAAGAATATTTCGATATGCAATATTATATAGGAATTGGTGTATTAGAACTTGATGTTCAAGCTACTGATGAATATGCAATTGAAACAACTGTTACATTAGTAGGAAGTGCATACTCAGAATTATTTGAAGATTTAATCGCTGATGTTTATTGGTATTTAGATGGATTTGAGTCATTTACTCTTCCATATGTAGAACATTTAAATTGTCCTACAAGTGAAACTTGTGAAGAATTTGCTGAGTATAATGAAGTAATAGATAATTTAAATCAATTAGGAAATATGTATTTTACAGCAACTTATGATCCTGCTAATCCAGGAGAAGTTGTAATGCATATTAATTTCACAGAATTTGTTAATGCATTAATTGAAATGGATGAGTATACAACAAACAGTTCAGTTGTGGATATGAGTATAACTGTTACTATTCAAGAAAATGGTGCAGTTACAATACCTGAAGTTGTTGCTGATATGAATCAAGTTGCTGAAGATTTCGCTAAAGTATCTTTAACTATAATGGCTTACGATTTATTAAGAGACGTAGGAGAGTATTATATTGATAATGGTGGCGAAGTAACATTAGACTTTGGTGATACAAGAGCTTTAGATACATTTGGTGATTATGTAAGACCAAGTTTCGCATTTGATGCAAACGAATCATATGTATCTGTAGGAGGAAGCATTATAAATCCTGATTATTCAATTCAATTATATTGGCATGATGGAACAAAAGTGTTTGTAGAACCTCTGTCAGTTAGTTTCTTAGATGATTTCATGGAATTAAATACACCTACTAGAACTATGTATTTAAGTTTACTATCTAAAGTAGATGCTGAAAACTTCAGTATTACAAAATTATTATTAGTTTATGTATTTATGGATTTTGAATTTGCAATTGGTGCAGGTGCAGAAGAACCAGAAATATATTAATATTTAATGAGTCCTCGCCCTGAGGACTCATTTTTTAAAATTAAATGTATTTCAATTTGTAATAATATATTAAATGAGTTATAATATATTTGTAGCAGCAATGCTACACTTATCCCTTACATAGCATGGTGAATAATTTATTATTCACACATCCCCTTCCTTAAGAACCGCAGAGATGCGGTTCTTTCCTATTTTAGCCAAAAAAAAGAATTCCTAAGAATTCTTTTTGTTTTTTTCTTCTTTATAATTTGAAAAGAATGTTAAACCTAACATTGATAAAAATATTAGTGCTGAAAAACAAATAATATAGACATTCCAATTACGAAACACAAATTGAACATTGGCAGGAACTTTATTTACAAACCAATAATTGGTGTTTAAAAAACTATTGATAATATATATAATAATTCCTGCACAAACAACAATTTTAAACACTTTTATTGTAATTTTATAATCAACTCGATAGTTATATGCTTTATAGTAATATATTGGTATAACTATTAATAATGAGTGGAGGATTAAGAAATGATAATATCTAAAATTGTAGTATGGGAATCCCATAGTATCTGGTAAATATAAAGCTAATAATCCACCTAATACACCAAAGAAAAATGCATATTCGAATACTTTTTTAGAATCCGTAAATAATAAAGCTACATTTAAAAATACTGCAAAACTACAAACATGCAAGGGTACACTTAACATTGGCTTATACCAATTATGTATGTGATAACCAATTTCTAAGAAAACTAATAATACTGCAAAAAATATTTTCAGTTTTCTCTCTTTTGCATAAGATTTAATTTTTGTTCCGAATTTTAGAGGTAATATGAAAGCTATAACACCAAGAATCATTAATATGAAATGATGAATAGATAGTAATGTCGCAGCGTTTGCCATATCTGGTTCGTGTGAGAAAAATAATTTCCATGTCATAATAAAACCTACCTTATGTATTATTTAACCAAAATGAATTACTAATTAACTTTAGTTTGATCTTTTAATAAAACTTTGTTGATGAATGCATTAACAACATTCTCACAAAACTGTGAACCAATATTAGATTTTAATTCCTCTATTGCCAACTCTAATGATAAAGCAGGACGATAGAATCTACCACTTGTCATCGCATCAAAAGCATCCGCAACAGCAATTATTTTTGATTCTAAAGGGATTTCATCTTCTGTTAGTTGATTAGGATATCCTTTGCCATCAATGCGCTCGTGGTGGTATAGAACATATTTTGCTATATGTTCCATATTATGACCTGAGCTTAAAATTCTAAATCCAATTTCTGGATGTTTTTTCATTTCATTAAATTCCGATTCAGTTAAATTATCCATCTTCTTGAGAATTAAATCTGGAGTTACAATTTTACCAATATCGTGAAGTAAAGCAGCTGTTTGAATTTCTAAAACTTTATCTGAAGATAATTCTAAAGCCTCTGCTATAGATTTAGAAATTGAAGAAACCATTTCTGAATGTTCTTTAGTTGCTTTATCTATTTCAAATAAAGTACTTAAAATAGTATCTAAAGCTAATCCTCTAATTGATGGGGAAACCAATAGTTTATTTTGATACATTTTATTTTCTGCTTCAATAAATACTTTTTCAAAATTATCTTTTTCATCGTTGATGTATCCACTACCAAAAGATATTGAAACATCTAGTGATTTTATTTTTAGTTTTGATAACTCGTAATGTATCCTTTTTATTATTACTTCAGTTTCTTTTAAATTGGTTTTGGGTAATAATACAACGAATTCGTCTCCACCAACTCGGGCAATTATATCATCAGCTCTACATGCTCTAGAAATAGCATCTGCAGCATCTTTCAAAAGTTTATCCCCTACTAAGTGGCCGAAAGAATCGTTTATTATTTTTAAACCATTTACATCGCCAATTAAGATTGATAATGGATAATTTCTTTTTGTGTTTAATCTTTTTACTTCTTCAGAATAAAATCTTCTGTTATATACACCTGTTAATTCATCATGAAAACTCATATATACTAGTTCATTTTCTATTTTCTTTTTAGCTGTTATATCAATGGCAACACTTAATGAAGCTTTTCTGCCATCGGCTAAATTACCTATAGATGAGTTATAAAAATCCCATATTTTAAATTCTCCACCTTTAGTTTTGATTTTCGTCTCACCTTGGAAGATATTTGAACGGCTTCTATGAATTTCCTTAATGTTTTTAAGTGCATCCTCAGCTTTTTCACCAAAAGCTTTTTTAGCCCATTGTGTAGAGTCGGGAATGTCAACGATACTATAGCCTGATAACTCAGTCCAAACTTTATTTAATAAAATTGTCGTTCCATCTTCAGCATGTAATACCATTGGGATTGGGGCACTTGATATTGTTTGAATAAAGTTTTGATTGGATTTAATTAATAACTCGTTATTATTAGATATGTCATATCTTACAAACATCAAAGACCCAAATAATACTGTAGCAAATGGGAATATCAATAATATATATATGCTTGCTTTATTTATTACAACAAATCGCAATTCAGAAGGTAAGAATAATAACATAATTACCATAACTATGTGTACAATTAGTCCTAAGGCGTACAATTCAACAATCCTTCTTGTTTTATTTCTAGCCATTTTTTCAAAGCGGTAGTGCTTAAAAATGTAACCAATAGAACCCGACATAATTATAATCATTAAGTCAGTTAAAATGCTATCGCTTAAGTTGACTAAAGTGACTAATGAAGCAATTGCGATTGTAATTAAACCAGGGATTAAACCAAAGAATAATCCAGTCACACTTATAGCAATAGATCTAGTATCAAGTAAAACCCCCTCAACTATCTTAAAGGGAGTTAGCATAACAACAGAAACTATTCCACCAATAAATATTCCTGTTAAAATATCAACATATATTTTCCTATCTATTTTTTTAACAGGAATTATGAAGTAAATAACTCCTAATGAAATTAAGAGCAAAGCATTATTTAATATTCCAATTAGTAAGTCAATATCCATATACATCTTCCCCTAAAAAATCATGATTGTGTTTTTCCTTATTATACATTAAATTATCTGTTTAGTCTAATATCATTTTTTCGTTTTTTTCACCATTCTATTTCATCAATGTAGATCTTGATTTTTATTTATAATAGTCATAAAGTTTTATTGTAAATTTGGCAAATCACATTTTTACTATTAAAATAGAATTAAATATCGTTAAACATTATGAAATATCAATATAATAATTAAATATTTTATGATATAATATTAAGGAATTATATTATCAATTATGAGTGTAGTTGAAACGGAGGAGAATTATGGAACAAGAAATAAATAAAGAAGTAGAATTTGACCTTATTTACTTAATAAGAGTTATATTCCGCAAATGGATATTAATAACTGCGATTACATTAATAGCTTTAATCGTTGTTGGAGGATATGCTTACTATATGTTAGATGATGTGTATACTGCTGAATCTAGTATGATAGTTCAAGTAACAAATACTGGTGAATCAGATTATACAAATCTTCTTACAGGGCAAAGACTTGTTGATACTTATACGGAAATTGCAGAAAGCAATAAAGTATTAGATCAATTAAGACTTAATTTGGATGTTTCTTATACGAATTCGCAGTTAAGAGGAATGATTAGTGTAGCTAGTGTTAATGATACATTAATTATTAATTTAGCTGTTGAATCTACCGACAAATATTTAGCTACTGACATCGCAAACGAAGTGGTTAGTATTGTTCGAGATCTTTCAGCAGAATATGAAGCGTTAGATAATGTTGAAGTTTTAGATATCGCAAAAATTCCGGTTTCTCCAAGTGGTCCAAATAGAGTATTATATTTAGCTATCGGTATTTTACTTGGTGGTATGATCGGTGTTGGAGTTGTTTTAGCGATAGAATTCTTAGACAAAAACATCAAAACTGGTAAAGATGTTGAAAATGTTTTAGGGTTAAGATTGTTAGGTTTGATACCTATATATGAATCTGATGAAGGGAATGGTTTTTAAAGATGGAATATAATGTAATTTCTAATACAGAACCACATTCTACGATTAGTGAACAGTATCGTAAGTTAAGAACAAATATTGATTTCTCTTCAATTGATGAAAAAATAAAAGTTATTAATTTTACTTCCACTTTTCCAGGAGAAGGAAAAACAGTAACTTGTTTAAATTTAGCAACTGTTTATGCTCAATCAAAAAAGAAAACATTGCTTGTAGATATGGATTTAAGAAAACCTAAAATTCATCGCGCATTTAATATCCCTAATAAGAATGGGATTAATAGATGTATCAAAGAGGAATGTTCTCTTAGTGAAAATATTGTTAAAATAGGTGATTATCTCGATGTGCTTGTAACAGGAGAAAAAGTGCCTTTCCCAACTGAATTACTTTCTTCTATCAAATTAAAAGTGATGTTAGAGGAATTAAAAGGAATGTATGAAAAAATTATAATTGATTGTCCTCCAATGACAGCCGCTGCGGACGCGTCAATTATTTCTGATTTCTGTGATGGAACTGTCTTCACTATCGCATCAAGAAACACTAGTGGAGAAGTTGCTAAACGTGTTTTAAAAGAATTAAGTCTAAATGGAGCTAAATTATTAGGTGGAGTTCTTACTAGAGTTCAAGACAAAGATGTATTCTATGGTATGAATTATTATTATTACGGGGAATAAAACAGATAGCCGTGTATGTTCAATGCATGGCTATAGTATTTTTTTATTTAAGGAGTGAGATAATGATTGATATTCATTCACACATTCTATTTGGTGTTGATGACGGATGTAAAACAATTGAAGATTCAATTAAGATGATTGAATCAGCCGTTCAAAACGGGATAAATGAATTGATTCTTACACCACATTTCTCTTATATGAGAAAATTTACAGTAGAAATTGCTACTATCCAAGAAAAATTTGATTCTCTAATTGCAAAAGTTGATTTATTAGGAATCAAAGTAAAGTTATATTTAGGAAGAGAAATTGATGAGACTGATAAAATCATTAAGTTGCTTGAGGATGGAACATGCCAAGTAATGAACGGGACAAGATATATATTGATTGATTTCGGGATGAACAAATGTGATATTGATGAATTTGTTTATGATTTAGTAATTAATGGCTATATTCCGATTATAGCTCATCCTGAAAGGTATAAATATGTTAAAGATATTAAAGAATATGTAAAATGGAAGAAAACTGGGGCTTTAATTCAAATTAATGCATCTAGTTTAATGCATCCTTCAAGTTTACATATGAAAAGAATGACTAAATCGGCTATTAAAAATAAACTTGTGGATTTTGTAGCGAGTGATGCACATAGGGACCCTAAAAGTTTCAAATATGTTGCTAAGGCATATCAAAAGTGTTTAAAGATGACAGACAAGGAATATGCAAATAAGATTTTTAACCATATCATAAAGTAAAAAGGGGGGAGAAGTATGTCAGTCAATTATAAAAATATAATTGTGCTAATTTTGGATACATTAATTGTTATTCTATCATTTTTATTGGCTTTAATAATTAAAAATGAATTTAACTTTGTGAAAATTGATTTTTTCAAATTGCTTAGAGAGATTCCTTTTGTTATTATTGTTTACTTAATTACTTTTGAAGTTCTTGGGATGTACAAAAGCCTCTGGAAATATGCTGGAATTGAAGAAATATTAAGAGGAACACTATCTAATTTAATTGCAGTAGCTATTTCATACATTTTTTTAGTGATTATTAATTTCAATAATTTTAATTTTAATTTATATGCAATTGCTTTCTTTATAGTTTCAGCAGGAACAATAGGAATGAGATTAAGTTATCGCTTCTTAAGATTTTATTTAAGATACAAAGATGGGGATATAAATAATGCTAGAACTCTAATAATTGGAGCGGGAAATGCTGGAGTTTTAATGCTTGAAGAAATAATTAATAATAAGAATTTCCATAAGAAAGTTATTGGTTTTATTGATGATAATGAAAAATTAATTGGGAAGACTATAAAAGGGATACCTGTATTAGGTAAAACTGATGAATTGATAGAAATTGCTAATAAGAATTTGATAGATACAATAATTTTAGCAATCCCTAGTCTTAATTTAAAAGACACTACTTCATTATTAAACAAAGCAGAAGTAGCACGCTGCAAAATTAAATTGATGCCACCGTTTTATGAAATGATGGGGAGCAAAGAAGAATTAGTAAAAATCAGAGATGTTAATTTAGAAGATTTACTTGGAAGAGATTCGATTGTTTTAGACGAAGAAGGCATAAAAGAATATGTTGATTCAAAAACAATAGTTATCACTGGTGGAGGAGGTTCAATTGGAACTGAACTCGCTCGACAATTAGTCCAATTTAACCCTGCAAAATTAATTATAGTGGATATATATGAAAATAATGCATATGATCTTCAAATGGAGTTTGAGAGATTATATCGTTTAGATAAAGTAAAACATAAACCAGAAATAATTGTGTTGATTGCAAGTGTTCGAGACGAAAAAAGAATTGATGAAATATTTGAAGAATATAAGCCAGATGTTGTATTTCATGCAGCAGCACATAAACATGTTCCTTTGATGGAAGTTAGCCCGAAGGAAGCAATTAAGAACAATGTATTTGGGACATATTATACTGCTAAAATGGCAGACAAACATAATGTTAAAAAATTTGTTTTAATATCAACCGATAAAGCAGTCAATCCGACAAACGTTATGGGAGCTACAAAAAGGATGGCAGAACGAATTGTAATGGCACTTGATAAAAATAGTAAAACAGACTTTGCAGCAGTTCGTTTTGGTAATGTTCTTGGGAGTAGTGGTTCTGTGATTCCTCTTTTCAAAAAACAAATTGAAGGTGGAGGACCCATAACTGTAACACATCCTGATATAATTAGATATTTTATGACCATACCTGAAGCATGCCAACTTGTTATTCAAGCAGGTGCTTACGCTAAAGGTGGAGAATTATTTGTTTTAGATATGGGAAAACAAGTTAAAATACTTGAGTTAGCTGAGAAATTAATTAGTTTGTTTGGTATGGAGCCATATAAAGATATAGAAATTGAATTTATTGGATTAAGACCTGGGGAGAAGATGTTTGAAGAAATATTTGTGGACTTATCAAAAGCTAATAAAACAACTAATGATAAAATATTTATTGAACCTAACTTAATTTTAGAAGAAGATTCTATTCTAAAAGAGATAAATGAAATTAGTAGTGCTTTAGCAAAAAGCAATAACGGAAAAGCAGTAAAATTACTTAAAAAATATGTGAAAACATATAAAAATGGATCAAGTTAATAGTGCATAAGAGAAAGAAAAAGACCATTAACTAACTTTAAATCTGAATACATTTTTTATTCTTTTGAAAAAACACCCAAAATAATTTTCTAAAAGAAAAATTTAAAATTTAAGATGATAAATATATTAAAAAATGCTGTAATTTACAGCATTTTTTAATAATAAATTTCTTCCCCTTTTTTACTTATTAATAAGTAACTCAATAGGTACCCAATGACAATTCCACCTATATGACCAATGATGCTTATACCGGGAATCATAAAGGTGAAAATAATGTTTATAAAAATTAACCCCCTAATTGATTGGATATCCCTAACATCAATTAAGTCTCTTCGATAAATTGTTATATAAAGAAGACTACCAAGAGCACCATAAATTGCTCCAGATGCACCGATTGTAACATTAATAGAAGTATATGTTATTAGTAAACTACTTCCAATTCCAGATATAAAATAAATTAAAGCAAATTTTTTAGATCCAATTAGTCTTTCCAAAGCAGAGCTCAAAACAAATAAACCTATAACAGCATTTGCAAAGAAGTGAATAATAGAGCCGTGTAGAAACATAGTTGTTAGTAAACGGTAATACTCGCCTTCATATAATACTAATGGTGGGTATAAGCCACCAAGTCTAATTAAGTTTGATATTGTAAAACCACCGAGCATCATAGTTGCTAATAAAAAAACAGATATAATAATTAATATAATACTTGTTATTGGGGCATGCTTAAAAAAATCTTTTAAATCACCATCGCGAACAAATATTGACATAATAACCCCCTAAAAATTATATTTTTTGAAAATGTAAGGATATATTCCAAAACCTAAAAAGGCAATTAGAAAATATCTTATACTACTTAATACATCAAATAAATAAGTTCCTTCATCAATAAAAGGACTATATATATATTTTAACCCAATTTGCAAACTTAAGACAATAATAAGACCTAAAATTAATCTTAGTAGTTTTTTATAGAAAATAATATCAGTACTAAATTTAACGTATTTCTTCTCGAATATCACAGCAAAAACAAATCCAACTAAGATTCCATAGCCTTTAAACAGGCCACTACTACCGAGAATAAATACTATAGGTAAAAATACAATTATACTAATTAAGTAAATTCGATGAAGAATTAAAGTATTAGAATAATATTTTGTGAAAACTTTATAAAATATAAACGCAATTAGTAATCCAAGAACTGCAGCGGTTAAAACATCTTCTAAATAGTGAACACCTAAATATATCCTCGATAATCCCATTAATACAACTAGAATAATATTAATGATGAAGACTCTATATTTCTTAAAGAAAAAACTTCCACTTGATAAAAACGTACTAAAGTTTTGCGTATGTCCACTAGGGAAAGAATGCCCTGTAGATGTTTCGGGTCTTAAATTTGTAACTTCATTAGGAAACTCTTCAAAAGGTCTTAAAGCACTAAATAACTGTTTAAGTGAGTTATTTATTACTAAAGAAAAAGCTAATGATAATCCTAAAAGTTCTCCTAAAACTTTGTTGTAAGTCCAATAGATGAAACCAAGAATTATTATAAAAACATATTCTTCTCCTAAAAAAGAAATAAAATTAAAAAAGAAATCAAAGAACCCATTATGAAATGATTGAACAAACTTAACGACTTCTATTGTGTATCCCAAATGATTAATATTAACACCTCGTTTCATTATCTCTATTTTACTTTTAATTTATGCATATTACAATAATAAAAATTCTAATCAAAAAGATAGACATCATGAAGTCTATCTTATCTAATTTTCATAAATAAGTATATAAGTTAAAACAATAAAGCCTCAACCATTTTATCAACATCAATATTTTTGCATTTATTTAGTGCTTTTCTTAAAGTTTCATCAGAAAACTGAACATTTAATAAGGATTTTTCTAAAAATATAACGTTTTCAAATGCATCTATTGAAACATCTTTGATAATTCCTTTATTAATAATTAAAGTAACTAACAATCGTTCGTCATACTCTTTTTTTAAGAGAAATTTTGGTGTTTCTCCATAATTCCAACTCCAATTATCATATTTCTCTTCCATCAATTTATTTATCTTGTTTAAATCTACAGTATCCAATTCATATATTTTATTTGATTTATCTACTAATAATTCTATAATGAATAAATCTTTAAATAAAATAGCTGCTGTTTCATTTTGCAAGTTATGTTTATTGTTAGTTAAGGTAATTGCTTTTGTATTGTGAGATTTACTGACTGGCATAGTATAGTCTTTTAATGCATGTTCTAGTACATCAATTTCAGTGTTTAGTGACAAAGTCCAATGATGAAGCATTTTATCTTGGAAATAGCTGACATAATAACTTGATATTTGTTTGTCCTCAATAAAAAGATGATTCTTATTTCTTATTTGTGTTTGAATCCCAATTCTAGCAAGGATCTTCACAATGTGTTTTAAATATACTTTAAATTTTTGAAAGTAATCTTCTGAGGTTTTAGTGACAAAAGCAAAATTAATATTCTGCAAATTGTCATATACAAATTTACAGTCATTTACATTTCTATATACTGGAATCTCATTATTGAAAATAAATTTTCTATTTAAGGAAATGAATGGATTTTCATTTTTCCCAATAATTAAACACTTTTCATTTTGCCATACTAAGGCGATATCTTCTTCAAGATTTAAGTATTTTAAAATATATTCCTCAAGGGCTAAATTGAATTTTGGATTAGTGCTATAATTTAAAATTGTTCTCATAATACCCCTCTTCCCTACAAATAGATTTTATTATAATTAACTCTAAATTGCAATTGAAATTATTTATGAAGGACGAAAATGTCTATATTAAGGCGCTGATGTTAAGCTTTTAGTATTTAATTCTTATTAAATACAATTTTATTTATAATATATTTCATTTTAGCACTCAATACTTGACAGTGCTAAAATGTTATTGTATAATAATTATCGGGAAAAAAATATTACTATAGGAGGAATTTTTATGGCTAAAACAAAACAATTTAAGACAGAATCACAAAAATTATTAAATTTGATGATTAATTCTATTTACACTCACAAAGAAATCTTTTTAAGAGAATTAATAAGTAATGCGAGTGATGCAATAGATAGACGTCATTATTTATCTTTAACTAAACCAGATTATATGACTGATTATGAAATCTTTATTTCTTTAGATGAAGATAAAAGAACTATAACAATTAAAGATAATGGCGTTGGTTTTACTGAAGAAGAACTTATAAATAATTTAGGAACTATCGCTAGAAGTGGATCAAAAGAATTTAAAGATGGAATTGAAAATTCTGATATTGAAATTATTGGACAATTTGGAGTTGGGTTCTATAGTTCTTTTATGGTTGCGAAAAAAGTTACAGTTATTACTAAATCAATTTATGGTAATGATGCTTTAAAATGGGTAAGTAGTGGGTCAAGTACTTATACTATCAGCAGTACTGAAAAAGATGATGCTGGGACTACAATCATTTTAGAATTAAGAGAAAATAATGAAGATAATGAAGAAAATTATGATAAATATGTAAGTGAAAACACAATAAAAGAATTG
>CBDUWI010000002.1:0-16408 GCA_965370885.1 uncultured bacterium
AATTTTCTTCTTTTATATTTGTCGGATGTTGTTTGATACCTAGTAAAAAGTTAGGTACGTTTACTTCGAGTTCAACTTCTTCTGATTTTTTATTAACAACATTATTTTCAAGTAGTAATTCTTCATATGGAGTGCAAGTTGTATCCATTAAAACATTTTTTTGTTTAGTTTTAATGAAATCTAATATATCATTCACTTCAAAATTACCGGTAATAAATAAAACCATATTCTTTGGATTATAGAATGTTTGATGTGTTTTATATAAAGTTTCAAGATTAATTTTATTAATTGATTCTTCTGAACCTAAAATATCATATTTAACAGGATGAGCTTCAAACATATTTCTTAGTAATCCCATATAAGCAACTGTGGAAGGATCGTCTTCATACATTTTAATTTCTTGAATAATTATACCTTTTTCTTTTTCAATCCCCTTTTCTGAAAATAATGGTTTTTGAACAAAATTTAAAAGTAAGTCAATATTTTCTTTTAATTTTCCGGTACACGAAAATAAAAATGTAGTTCGGTTATTTTGCGTGAAGGCATTGACATGCGCTTGATTTTTTGCGAATAAAGAAGATACATCTCCATATTCTTGTTCGAATAATTTATGTTCTAAAAAGTGAGCAATACCTTGAGGCAAATCAATTATTGTATTATTTTCATCTTTTATTTTTGTCATAATTGATCCTAGTTTAGTTGAAAAAGATACATAAGTCTTATGAAACCCCTTTTTAGGTAATAAGAAAACATTTAACCCGTTCTCTAATACTTCGTGATAAAGGGTTTCATTAATTCTTTTATATTCAAACTTATTCATTTTTATCATCCCTTAAAAGGTAAACAGTATCCTTAATCAATTTTTTAGCAACATTACTAATCATCTCTTTTGTGACAGAATTAATATTTTTAATGATGTCATCAATAACAATTTCCTTATTAAAAAGCGAGCTTCTATTAATTCTTGCAGCTAAGCTATAGTTTGAATCAAGGCTCTCAATTAAGTTGTTAACAGACATTGTTTTAGTTGTTTCTAGTGCGGAATCATCATAATTACTATTAATTATTTTCTCAATAATTTCATCAATTGTTTTCAATACTTTTTCATAATCTAATTTATTAATTCCCGAAGTAATAAATAGTACACCTTTATATGGATCATAACCACTATTAATAAAATAAACTAGTCCTTCTTCTTCCCTAATTTCTTTAAAAAGCATGCTTTCAGAAGAACCACCAAAAATCGAATTAAATAATGTAGCGCTATAATAATCTTCACTTAAGAAATACACTGGCAAACGATATCCAATTACTAATTTAGCTTGTTGAACATCAATTTTTTTAATGACTTCAACAACATTTTTAATTTCTTTTGTTTCGTAATCGATTAATTTGGGAGTAATTGTTCTTTTAGCAAAATCGAAAGTGTCTGCTATGGTATTTTTTACATAATCTTCATCGATATCTCCAACTACTGTGATAGTAATTAAATCGTTATTAATCATTTGATTATAAGTATCTTCAGATGATTTTAAAGTAATTTTCTCTAAATCTTCTTCTTGCCCTAGTGCATTAATTCGATATGTTTCTTTTTCAAACATAATTTTATTAAGTTCATAAGTTGCATATTTAAGCTTATTATTATAGATGCTTTTATAATATTCTTTTAAAAGTCTAGATTCTTCTATCAATATTTCCTTTTCAAATAAAGGATTAAAAAGGATCTCTTTAATAAAAGAAATCACTTCATTAAAAAGCATCTCATTATTCAATGTATATTGATCATTGATAAAAGATAAATCAAAATTAATAAAGTGAGTACTCGCTATTTTATTGGTGCTAGCATTAAAACGAGCCGCATACATGTTTTCTAAGTATGAAGACATTTTTCGTCTTGAATTATATTTTTTTGAAACTGCTCTTAATAAATATGGGAGTAAACTCCTATTAGTAACTGTGTCTTTGTCTAAAACATTTGCGAACGAAAAGAGAATTCTATTTGTTTTAAATTTAGAAGTCTTAATAGTGTTTAATGTATAAGCATTTGTTCTAATAGTTTTGAAATTCATATTGTCTCCTAAAAAAAGTGCTTCTGCACTTTTTAATATTATTCTGCTAATTCAAGTGCGATATCCATCATATGTGTAAATGCGTTTTGGCGCTCGTCAGCTGTTGTTGCTGCATGAGTTACTAACGAATCGCTTACTGTTAGGATACACGCTGCATTTTTCCCCGTAATTTTGGCATTATGAAATAATGCGAACGATTCCATTTCTACTGCTATACAACCATGTTCAACTCTGATTCTTTTATAATCATCAAAGTTTCCACGATAAAAAACATCACTTGAGTGAACTGTTCCTTCCGTAAAACGAATGTTTAAATCATTAGCAATAGTTTTAATTTTTTCATTTAAAGATTCACTTGGTAATATAGTATCAATTTTTTTACCAGATTGAGTTTCAGCATAGCTAGATTCGCTCCATGCTTTATCAACAAGTAAGACATCATATAATTCTAATTCTTCTGAGTATGCCCCACAACTACCAATTCTTACAATGTTTTCAACATTATAAAATTCAAATAATTCAAAAGAATATATGCCGATACTTGGCATTCCCATTCCACTACCCATAACGCTTATCTTTTTTCCTTTATAAGTTCCTGTAAAGCCAAACATATTTCTAACATTGTTAAATTTTACAACGTTTTCTAAATAGTTTTCAGCAATATATTGTGCGCGAAGTGGATCTCCGGGCATTAAAACAGTTTTAGCGATAATTCCATCTTTTGCTTCAATATGCGGTGTGCTCATAATGTCCTCCTAATATTTTTTGTCATATTTTAATTTTAATCAATTAGTTTAAAATTATATAAACCAATCTTTTCAAACAATTTTAAGTATGTTTTAAGAAGTAACCCGACACTTAATGAAAATACAAGTGTCCCCCAGCTTACTTTACCAAAATCAATCCCAGCCATAAATCCTAAAATTATTGCTAGGCCTACTATTGATAACTCTATTATAACACGTATTCTTACTAATTTATCGGTTTTGAAGATTCTCATTACTATAATCATAAATTCGTCAAATACGCCGGCGGGGAAAGTCGATATTATCAACAATGAGCCACCTAAAGGTAATAATAATAACCCTATTAAATAAGATAAATTTTTGATTATAGCATCTTCTGGGTAAAAGTTTAATAGTACATATAAATCAAAGAAATCAATCAATATACCAACTAAGAATATGGGGATAGCCATCCCAAGATACTTTAGATCTTTATTGCCAATTACTACCATCAACGTAAAGGTTAAAGCAACATAAATTGTTGCTTCTCCTATTGTTATACCGGTTAAGGAATGTAAACTAAAATGTAAAGTGTCCCAAGAACTAGACCCGGCATCACTTCGAAACATCATTATTACGCCAAAAGATATTACTACTGCACCAATTAAATAGATAATGATATTTTTAAAACTAAAATGTATATTATTTATTTTAACTTCTTCACCGTTTAATAGTTTTATAAATAAACTAAGTAAAGGTCCAATCACAATAGCTAAAAATATTGATCCATACCCAACAGCTCCGAAACTGCCATTATGAAGTAGTCCAAAGATAATTGCGATACTAATTCCTGTTATTTCGACAAAAACTCTAACTAAAGCTAGATTTTTTGTCTTAAATAAATTCATCAACATAAGCATTAATTCATCAAAAACAAATGCGGGGAATTTAGATGATATGATGAACGAGAGCCCTAAAGGGATAAATATCGCGCCACATATATAGATAAGCATTCGTAAATCTGTATTGGATGTAGAAAAATTATCATAAATAACAAAATTCCATGCTTCAACCGATAATGCAATAAAGAATGCAGGGACAACCATAAAAATTAATTCCGGTTTTTTAGTAATTGCTAGTACAAGAATAATTAGTGTTGTTGAAACAATAACAATAGCTATACCAATTGTAAATCCTGCTAAATCACTTAAGTTTTTTGATACTGCATCCCATGGCCCAGCACCAAAATTTGATTCAATCATTGATGTTATACCAAACCCTAATATGATTATTCCTATGAAATAAAAGAGAATATTTCTTAAATTAAATTCTATTTTTCTTTTGATAATCTTTACCTCCTAAAATACAATATTTTCGTCGATAAAGTCAATTTTAGGGGACTTGTTAAAAACTCCTAACCATATTATAGGATTAAACGATAACAATATTCTACAAAAAAAACCTTATAAAATCAACATCTTTACAATAAAATTAATTAATTAAACTATTAGACTTATTTAATTTTGATAGATGGATATTTCAAATGTAACGACTGTTATTAATTCACTATCTGTGTTTAATGGATCAATGTTAACTATAGAATTACTTAAAACAATTTTATAAACGTTTCCACTATTTTCAAATAGGAGGTAATCATCAATAACAGAGCCATTATAATTAGATTGATAAAAAGCAAAAACTTCAATTAAATCCAGATCATAGATAGTTCCAGTTATTGTCGTAAACTCAATGCTAAAACAATTATCAAAAACATCTTCATCACAAGCAATTTCTGTATGAGGTTCCAATGTACTATTATCTTTAACAATGGTTAAATAATAACCTAAATCAGCAAGATCCGTCGTTTCGTTATAAATTCCAACATTATTAATAATAGTTTTAGGAGGCACTGGTATTACAGTAGTAATATACTTTGTTAGAATGGCTTTCTCAGATACGTAATCATTATTTTCAGGTAAGTATTCTTTTAAATATGCTTCATGCATATCAACAGATATTATTGAAAGGTGAAAGGGAATAATTATTAACTCACCATCACTATAAAATTCTGTGTATGAAAAAATAGCTCTTAAACCGTTCTCAATTGAGATATATGCATCAACATCATAAACATCATCATCGACGATGACATCAATAGTATTATAATCAGTTTCTGTAGCTCCTAAAGATAATGCTAATGAACCGTCATGATCAGTAAATATGTAACGATCTTCAATTATGTAGTCATCATAACTAGCTAAAAACATTTTAAATTCATCACTAATCATTTGATAGTTATTTATTGTTTTAAAATCGTAACTACCACTTATCGGACTCTTAAAATAGTAAATATCTTCCGAAAATATATATTCAAACATTAAAACCGAGGTTTCGCCATTAAAGTAATAGTATTCGATTGAATTACTTTCAACAAATTCAGTGCCAAAAGGAGCTGTAAAAGGCTCGCTTTTACAACCGCTTAAAGTTATGATTATAGTAAATATAATTAATAATAAACTAGCTTTTTTCATAAAAATCACTTCCTAAATTCATTATAGCAAAAAAGTCTGACAATTCAGACTTTTTAAAATTATTTAACAACGTTTGAGCAACGTATGCATAATCCTTTTTCTGTTTTAGGCACTACTTGCCAACAGCGGTCACAAGTTTCCCCAACTGCAGCAAAAACATCGATTGATAAGTCAGTAAATTGATATTTACCAGTTCCTTCTTTTATTTCAAAATCAGAAACAATAAAAATTTGACCAAGATTTGCTTTCATGTCTTCTAATAAAGTTTTGACTTCGCCTTTTGGATAAAGAATTAGCTTTGCATTAAAGCTTTTCCCGATAACTTTTTCATTACGAGCTTCTTCAAGTGCTTTTAAGACATTATCTCTAACACTCATAAATTTATCATATTTTTCTAATAAATCATTATTTCCTAATTCGACATATTCAGGCATATTTTCTAAGTATACATTCTCAAATAAATGATGAGGTAAGTGATTATATGCTTCATGAGTTGTATGAGGTAAAAAAGGAGTTAAGAGTTTTAATAAAGCTAATGTCGTATCATATAAAACAGTTTGAATGCTTAAACGGTTATGGTCTTTCGCTTTTTCAATGTATAAAACATCTTTAGCAAAGTCTAAGTAAAAAGCACTAAGTTCGATCGTTACAAAATTAGTTATTTCACGGTAGACAGTATCAAATTCAAAGTTATCATAGTGATTGATGCTTTCTTTAATTAGTTTATTTAATTTTAATGCAACAAATTTATCTACTTCATTTAAGTCTGTGAATTTTACGCGATCTTTTGCGGGATCAAAATCAAATAAGTTTCCTAACATAAAGCGAATAGTATTTCTAATTTTACGGTAAGATTCACTTACTTGTTTCATCATATCGTTACTGATTCTTACATCGCTTTGATAATCAACACTTGCGACCCATAATCTTAAAATATCAGCACCCATTTGTTTCATTATTTTTAAAGGATCAATAACGTTTCCAAATGATTTAGACATTTTTTTCCCTTCACCATCGAGCACGAATCCATGCGTTAAACATGTTTTATATGGGCTTTTACCCATTGAAGCTATTCCTGTTGATAAACTACTATTAAACCAACCACGGTATTGATCACTACCTTCTAAGTATAAATCACTTGGATAAGGTAACCCAAAATCTTTCATTCCGCCATGATGGGAAGTACCTGAGTCAAACCAAACATCTAATATATCTGTTTCTTTAGTAAATAAGCCGTTTGGGCTTTTAGGGTTTGTATAGTTACTTGGTAAAAGTTCTTGAGCAGTTTTTGTAAACCAGGCGTTAGAACCTTCTTTTTCAAAGATTGAAGCGACGTGATTTATAACTTCTTTATCTAATATTTCTGAGCCATCTTCATTATAAAATACGGGAATAGGAACTCCCCAAGTTCTTTGACGAGAAATACACCATGCTTTACGATCTTTAACCATATTTGTCATTCGTAATTCCCCCCATTTAGGGAACCAATTTACATTATTAATTTCTTCAATCATTTTTTCTTTTAAATTTTCAATCGATGCAAACCATTGGGGAGTTGCACGGTAAATAACTGGTTTTTGTGTACGCCAGTCATGAGGATAACTATGTTTTATCCACTTCATTTTAAGTAAGTAACCAAGACGATCTAAATCTAAAACAACACTTTTATTACAGTCTTCAATAAATTGTCCTTCATATTGGATAGATTCGGCAGTCATATAACCTTTCGAGTCGACTGGGCATAATGTTTCTAAACCATATTTTTGACCGATAATAAAGTCATCTTCCCCATGTCCTGGAGCTGTATGAACTAATCCTGTTCCGCCTTCGGTTGTTACGTGATGCCCTAATACTATTGGACTTATTCTTTCATATAAAGGGTGTTTATAAGTAAGTCCTTCTAGTTTTATACCTTTAACTTCTTTTAAGATAACTACTTGTTCCCATTCTAATAAATTGGTTAAATCAGTTATTAATTCAGTTGCGACAAGATAATTAAATTTATCATTAACTTTTATGAATGAATAGAGAATGTTATCCCCAACAGCAATAGCTAAATTTGCGGGAATTGTCCAAGGAGTTGTTGTCCAGATTAAGTACTGAAAATCTTCAGAAAAAACATCTTTTTTATCAACTGAGTCTATAGCTACATAAACAGATGGAGATTTTTTATCATGGTATTCTATTTCAGCTTCAGCAAGAGCTGTTTCGCTTGAAGGAGACCAAAAAACTGGTTTTAAACCTTTAAAGATTAATTTCTTTTCCGCCATTTTTGCGAAAATTCTTATTTGTGACGCTTCATATTTAGCGTTCATTGTAACATACGGGTTATCCCATTCACCTAAAATACCTAATCTTTTAAATTGTGTGCGTTGTACACTAACTTGTTCTTCGGCGTAATCAGCACACATTTTTCTAAATTCAACTTTATCAATTTTATTGCGATTTACTTTTTTAGTTTTTACTAAAGCCGTTTCTATCGGTAAACCATGTGTGTCCCAACCAGGAACATATCTCGTATAAAAACCTTTCATGCTTTTATATCTAAGCACGATATCTTTTAATACTTTATTTAATGCATGGCCAATATGAATATTACCATTCGCATAAGGAGGACCATCATGTAGCACATACTCAACATTTCCCTTATTTTTAGCTAATCGCTTATTATATAAGTCTAAGTTGTCCCAACTTTCTTGGATTAATGGTTCTTTTTGCCCTAAATTACCACGCATTGGAAATTCAGTTTTTGGCATTAATAGTGTATCTTTATAGTCTTTATTCATCTGTATCACTCCTTTAGTGTATTAAAAAATCGTCCTAAAATAAGGACGAATAAATATCCGCGGTACCACCTTTGTTCTAGATAAATCTAGCTCTCAACTCGATAACGGCGAGTTCCGGAAAATCTTACTTTATTCAGAAATTCTCTCTTAGGGGATATAGATGATAACGTTTATCCAAGTTCTCAGCTACCCTTGGTCTCTTTAATAAACAGTTATTTACTACTTGTCCTAATCATTGATTTTTATATTAACATTCTAACAAATTAATCGTAAAATACAACTCTTTTATTTATATAATGTAATAATTATGCCAATTTTTTGTTTTTAATTGAATAATATTTTATTAATACACTGTTAAGATAGTGTATTAATCATAGCATTTAGTTGGTCTAACCCAAAACGATATAGTAAAAATCCAATTATTGGTGTAAAATCCATCATACCAAAAACTAGTAATCCCCGAAAAATTCTCATATACGGCTCTGCTAGTTTACTTATATAAAAATAAAATTTAGATTTTCTAAGTTCTTGAATCCATGATAATAAAATATATGCGATTAAAATATAATAATAAACCTCAAGTAAAAATGCAATTCCTCTAAGTAAATAAATCATAACTATTACTCCTTATATTCTTTTACGAATTTTCTTAATGACCCATCTTTATAATCATCTTTAGTTGCAAACAAATAGATTGCGTTTTTAATCATTTCAATTTCACCATCAATAGCATAGATAACACCACTAAGGAAAGTGATAACTTTATTAGATTCAACAGGTTCATGTTCTTCAAAATTAACAATTAAGGGAACACTTTGCAGTAATTTATTTGCTAATTTCATCACATCAACATCTTTTTCCATCACGATAAATTCTACACGATCGATAGCTTTTTTATTTCTAGCCATGTTTACACCTCTTTCTTAAATAAGATGTTGCCAAGTCTTAAAAATGTTGCGTTGTGGTCTAAAGCAATTAAATAATCATTGCTCATACCGATTGATAGTTCTTTTAAATCAAGATTTAACGATTCCTTGATTTTTCTTTGTAAATCATTTAATTTTTGAAATTCTTTACTAATTATCTGTTCGTCTTTGGTAAGCTCAGCCATACCCATTAGACCAACTATATGTATTCTATCAAAATTGGCAACTTCTTTCAAGAAATCTATTACATCTTCTTGATTTATTCCATGTTTAGAAGCTTCATCACTAATATTTACTTGAATAAAACATTTTAAGACTTCATTTCTTCTTTTTTGAATTTCTTCAGCTAACTTTATATTATCTAAAGAATGTAAGTATTCTATTTCATTAATAACTTTTTTGACTTTTTTTGTTTGTAATGTTCCAATAAAATGCCAAATAATATCTAAATCTAATAGTGATTCTTTTTTTTCTAAAAATACTTCTCCTCTATTTTCACCAAAGTTAGTAATTCCACTTTGATATAACTCTCTCATTTCTAATGCACTGAAATATTTAGTAGCTGCGACTACAGTAACATCTTTATTTATTTTATTTAATATTTCTCTTGCATAAAATTTCATTTTTTACGGTTCGAGTAAGTAAAGATACTTGTTAAAATAATTGCAAACGCAGCTAACATCAACAATATTGAATCGTTGATGTTTTTATAAAAAATAAAGAAAATCAGTATTGAGAAAAGGATTACTGCATAACTAATATTGTATATTTTTTTCATATTATCACCTTTTATTTTATATTAAAAAAGCACAATAAGTGCTTATTTAAATCTTGATTTTAACCAAGAAGGTATTGCTGTCTTTGAAGGATTTTCCTCTTCTACAGGCTCAGCAGCTTCTTTTTTACGCTTTTTACGAGCTTTTTTTGATTCTTCTGGTTGATCAGTTAGTTCGTGTTTTTCTTCATCAGCGTAACTGGAACTACCAATTTCACTAAAATGAACAGCACGGTTTTCATCAAACCCAGCAGCTATAACCGTAACAATAACTTCATCTTTAATATCTTGATTAATTGTTGTACCATAAATAATATTTATCTCTGTTGCACTTGCATTTTGAATAGCTTCAACAGCTTCATTTACTTCCCATAGAGCTATATCTACACCACTACTAATACTAACAATTGCATCAGTTGCACCATCGATGTTAGCATCTAATAATGGTGAATGAATTGCTTTTTTTGTTGCTTCAATTGCGCGGTTTTCACCACTCGCAATTCCGATACCCATTAAAGCTGTACCTTTATCTTTCATTACTGTTTTAACATCAGCAAAATCTACGTTAATTAGTCCTGGTATCGTAATGATTTCAGCAATACCTTGAACCCCTTGACGTAACACATTATCAGCCTCTCTAAAAGCTTCTAACATTGATGTTGAGCGATCTACAACATAAAGTAAACGGTCGTTAGGAACAACGATTAAGGTATCAACATAAGGTTTAAGTGCATCTAATCCCTCTAATGCTGTAGCTACCCTTATTCTTCCTTCAAAACTAAATGGTTTTGTAACGATTCCGATAGTAAGACATCCCAATTCCCTAGCGATTCTAGCAATTACTGGTGCAGCACCGGTTCCGGTCCCGCCTCCCATACCTGCAGTAATAAATACCATATCAGAATCACTTAATAATTCACGTATTTCATCTTCTGATTCAATTGCGGCACGTCTACCAATTTCAGGATCTGCTCCAGCTCCAAGACCTCTTGTTAACATTTTACCTATTTGCAGTCTTGAATCTGCTTTTGAAAGTCTTAATACTTGTGCATCTGTGTTAATAGCTACGAATTCTACGCCTTGAACTTCATTTTCAATCATTCTTTGTACAGCGTTTCCTCCGCCCCCACCAACTCCGACTACTTTAATTGAGGGCTTTTGGTTAAAATTATCGATTGATTCAAACATATAATATACCTCCAACTAACTTATTCTACTATTATATCATTTTTATCTAAAAATACCAACATTATTATACCATTCTTATTTAAAAATACAAGTTTTAAATTTTTAAAAAATGGCTAAAATAGATTATTTGTAGTAGCTTTTAAAAAATGTGTTTTTGAAATCTTCTAACTCATTGTTTTTAATTGCATTACGAATATCTTTTGTGAGGTTTTTGAGAAAATATAAATTATGATAACTAATTAAACGCGGACCAAGACTTTCTTCTGTTTTAAAAAGATGTCTTAAGTAACTTTTTGTATAGGTTTTACAGACTTTACAATCACATTGATTATCAAGAGAAGACATATCGCGTTCATATGCTTTACTTTTGATTGGTATTCTTCCAACACTTGTCATCGCAGATCCATGTCTCGCTAGTCTTGTTGGATTCACGCAATCAAACATATCTATCCCCCGAATTACTCCCTCAATTATATCGTCAGGTGTTCCTACACCCATTAAATACCTGGGTTTATCTTTTGGGAGGACATTTTTTAAATAGTCAAGAACTTTGTATTGTTCTTCCTTCGGCTCTCCGACACTTAATCCACCTATACTGTAACCAGGAAAATCCATTTTAATTAGCGCTTCTGCGCACATTATTCTTAAATCTTTATGTGGACCGCCTTGAACGATACCAAATAAAGCCTGGTCAGTGGGGTTCTTGTGTTCTTTAAGACCTCTAAATGCCCATCTAATTGTTCTTTCTACTGACTCTTTCATGTATTCATATGTTGAATCAAAAGGCGGACATTCATCGAAACTCATTATAATATCAGCACCTAAATTATTTTGAATTTTGATGCTGTCTTCAGGACTCATAAATAGTTTTTCACCACTTTTGTGATGTCTAAATTCAACGCCTTCTTCTGTAATTTTTCTAATATCTGATAAACTAAAGACTTGGAATCCTCCTGAATCAGTTAATAAGGCGTGTTCCCATTTCATAAATCCATGGATTCCTCCGTGCTCTTTAATGATATCATCACCCGGTTCTAACCATAAGTGATAAGCATTACCTAAAATTAAGCCATCACTGACTTCTTCTATCTCGCTGTTTTCTAATGTTTTAACTGTTGCTTTTGTACCTACAGGCATAAAAACTGGTGTTTCAATACTACCGTGAGGTGTATGTAAAATACCCATTCTAGCACCGGTTTGTTTACATTCGTGAATTAATTCAAATCTAATTGCCATACTATCACCAAATCCATTATATATTACAATTTTTTATTTTCCTAATATTAAAACTATAAATTTTTCTTCGCGTTTGCAAGCATTAATCTTATTCGATTTAATTGATTTATTTCTGTCGCGCTTGTATCATAATCAATTGCGACAATATTACTTTCAGGAAAAGCGTTTTTTATCTTTTTAAACATCCCTTTACCAGCTATATGATTTGGTAAACAACCAAATGGTTGTGTACAAATAATATTTGGGGCACCGATATGGATTAAATCGACCATTTCCGCTGTTAATAGCCAACCTTCACCGACGTGGGTTCCATGGCTGATAAATCCACTTGCTAGTTTTTTAAGATCGTGATAACTAATTGGTTCCATAAAACCGTATTTTCCTAGGAGTTTTCTTACAACTTTTCTTCTTCTTTCAACGAATTTAACGATAAAAGCGTTGATAAATCGTTTTTTTCTATTACCACCATATTTTTTAATATCATAAGCTGTTGAATCAAATGTATAAACGAAAAACTCGAAAATGCTTGGTGTAATTACTTCACAACCTTCATCAATTAATAACTTTTCCAAGTTATTATTTCCAAGTGGTGAATATTTCACGTATATTTCACCAACAATTCCTACTTTTGGTTTTTTAATAGTTTTATCAACTTTTATTTCTGTGAATCTTTTTATTGCTTGTTCGATTAATTTTTTGGGTTGATTCCACGCTCTAATATCATTATAGCGAGTACTTTTTGCGAGCATATTATGTACTTCTTGATATACTTTTAAAGTTTCACCCTTATTCACTTCATATGGTCTGATTTCATTAACGACTTGCATTAAAATATCACCAAATATTAAAGCATTTGTTAATTTGAAGATAATTCGCGGTGTTATTTTAAATCCGGGATTTTTTTCAAGCCAACCGGCATTAAAACTAATTATCGGAATAAATTCATAATTGGCTTTAATAAAGGCTTTCCTAATTAAATTAATGTAGTTACTTGCTCGACAGCCACCACCTGTTTGCGTGATAATAACTGCCACTTTATTGATATCGTATCCACCAGTTTTTATCGCATCGATGAATTGCCCAATTACAAGCATTGCGGGAACACAAATATCGTTGTGAGAATATTTCATTCCTTCATTAATTAATTCAAATGAGTTATTTTGTAAAATTTCTGCTTTATATCCTTCGCTTTCTAACACATCAATAAAAAAATCAAAATGATAAGGAGCCATTGATGGGATTAAGATAGTATATTCTTTTTTCATTTCTTTCGTAAAAAGAACTCGTTCATCTTCATAAACTAGTTTAGCCATTAGAGATCTCCTTTCATCGTTGAAAGTAAGCTTCGTACTCTAATATTTACTGTACCAAGATTATTTACTTCATCAATTTTAATTTGCGTATAAAGTTTATTGTTTTTCTCTAAGATATCTTTTACTTCATCGCTTGTTATCGCATCTAATCCACAACCAAAGGATACTAATTGAATTAAATTAGCATTTTTGTATTTAGATATAAATTTAGCTGAATCATATAGTCTTGTATGGTATGTCCATTGGTTTAAAACTTTTACTTTTTCTTGATTATCAAACATATTAACAGAATCTTCACTAATTAGCACAACGCCTAAACTTTGAATTAATTTCGGAATTCCATGGTTAATTTCCGGATCGATATGATAAGGTCTACCTGCTAATAAGATAATATTTTTATTGTTTTCTACTGCGTAATCTAAAGCTCTTTTTCCTTCATTTAGGACTATTTCACGGTAGTCTTTATATTCTTTTAATGCTAACTTATAAGCTTTTCTTAATTCAAATTTACTAGTATTAAATTTATTTGAAAAAGACTCATATAAATTTTCAACGAAATAATTAATTTTATTTAAGCTGACATATGGACTTAAAAAAGTATTTAAATCTAGATTTTCCATGTTGGCGCCAATTACTTCCGGATAAAAAGCTACTACTGGGCAGTTAAATTCGTTATCACGATAATCCTTTTCAATGAAATTAAATGGCATATTTGGATAAAAAATATAGTCTATATCTTTTTTAATCAGGTTTTCGATATGCCCATGAACAAGTTTTGCTGGGTAGCAAACAGTATCGCTTGGCATTGAATCTTGTCCTAGTTCGTAAATGGCTTTTGTTGATCTGTCAGAATAAACTATCTCATAACCTAAAGAATCAAAAAATGTAAACCAGAAAGGGATATTTTCATACATATTTAAGACAAGTGGTATTCCTATTTTTGCTTTATAATCTTTTTCTTTATTTGATTTATAACTCGTAATTTTATCATATTTAAATAAATATAGATTAGGTAATTTATCTTTATCAGATACTATTCCTGCACCTTTTTCACAACGGTTACCTGAGATATATTTTTTATTATTAAAGATATTAATTGTTAAAGGGCAAAAGTTATTACATAGTTTACATACAGCGCTTTTTGTTGTGTATGTAAAGTTATCGAGTTCTTCTTTAGTTAAAATAGAAGATGATTCTTTACTATTTTCTTTCGCGATTAAAGCGGCACCAAATGCTCCCATTAACCCAGCTATATTTGGTCTGATTACGTTAGTGTTAATTTCTTTTTCAAACGCTCTTAAGATACCATCATTATAAAATGTTCCACCTTGAACGATAATATTACTACCAAATTCTTTTTTAATATCGACAGCTCTGATAACTTTATAGAGTGCATTTTTAACAACACTATAGGAAAGACCAGCTGAAATATCACTTGGGGAAGCGCCTTCTGCTTGTGCTTGTTTAACACCACTATTCATAAATACTGTACATCTGCTTCCTAAATCTACTGGTTGAGTTGATTCAAGTGCTAAAGCCGCAAAATCTTTAATTTTATAATTAAGTGAAGTTGAAAAAGTTTCAATGAAAGATCCACATCCTGAAGAACAAGCTTCATTTAAGATGATTGATGTAATTATATTATTTTCAACTTTAAAACATTTCATGTCTTGCCCACCAATATCAATAATAAATTCAACGTTTGGTAAGAAATGTTTTGCTGCTTTGAAATGGCAAATTGTTTCGACTTCAGAAGTATCTAAATTAAAAGCGTGTTTAATAAGTTGTTCGCCATATCCGGTAGATATAGCGCTTTTAATAATTATTCTATCCTTTGTTAGTTTATATATTTCGTATAATGCTGTTTTAACCATATCGACAGGGGTACCTTTATTATGCGAGTAAAAACTGTAGATAATTTTATTATCTTCATTAATTAGAACTAGTTTTGTTGTTGTACTACCAGCATCGATTCCTAAATAAGCATTTCCGCTGTATGATTCAATATCGACAATCTCAACTTTGGCTTTATCGTGTCTAGTTTTAAACTCATTAAAATCAGATTTTGATTCAAATAATGGTTTTAATGTTTTCTTTAAATTTCTTCTATCTACTGTATCGTATTTTACGACACAAGCAATTAATTCTTCGATAGTTAATAAAGACTCATTAGCTACTAATGCAGCTCCATAAGCGACAAATACTTCGCCGTTTTCGGGAACGAATACGTTATCTAATTCTAATGTCTCAATAAATCTTTTTCGGAGTTCACTAGCAAATGTTAAAGGTCCTCCTAAAAAAGCAACACGCCCCTTAATTTTTCTACCTTGACTTAATCCAGCAATCGTTTGATTAACGATTGCTTGATAAATACTAGCAGCAATATCAGAGTGTGATGCTCCTTGATTTAATAAAGGTTGAATATCACTTTTGGCAAAAACACCGCAACGAGAGGCGATTAGATGTATTTTTTTATAGTCTTTAGCGAGGTCGTTAAGTTCACTACTTTCAACATCGAGTAATGTTGCCATTTGATCAATAAATGCCCCAGTACCACCAGCGCATGTTCCATTCATTCTTTGTTCAATGTTGTTACCGTCAAAAAAGATGATTTTAGCATCCTCTCCTCCGAGTTCAATGCAAACATCAAATGATCCTGCTTCGTAATTTAATGCTTCAGTTGCACTTATTACTTCTTGCGTAAATTGTTTTTTAATTCCATATGCTAAAAACATACTTGCACTTCCAGTAAAATTAAAAAACATCTTTTTGCCATTAAAAGTTTTTTTGATATCTTTTAATAAATTAATTAAAGATGTGCTTATACTGCTTTTGTGTCTTAAGTATATTTTATAAATA
>CBDUWI010000003.1:0-14714 GCA_965370885.1 uncultured bacterium
TTTTATTAAATATGAAGTATAGAAGTAATAGAGTTTTGACTATTATAGATAAACTTAAACTTCCAGATAATAAATAGTTAAGTTCATCTATCTTAAAATCTTGATAGATAAGTATAGTCATATTAACGATTGCAGGTACTGCCATAACAAAAAAGAATAGTAGTAATGTTTCAATTCTACTAATCTCATTTGGATTTAAACAATTACATTTAATTTGATATTCTCTTCCGCATTTAGTGCAAAACATAAATACACCTACTTCAAAGTATTACAATTTAACTTGCAAGTAATAATACTAAAATTACCATATAAAATATATAAAGTAAGATTATTGCTCCAACATACATTAAAGCTCCAATACCTGCAGCTTTAGCAGTCAAAGGTTTTTCGTCTTTCCATATTAAATAAAGTACTAATCCAGCAACTGGAACACAAAAACCTAAAAGCCCCCAAAGGAACCCACCATCGTCATTTACTTTAAGTATTTTTGTTTGTTCGGGTCTATACCAGCATTCAGGGCATTCATCTAAGTGAGAGGCTATCTCTGCACCACATTTAGGACAAAAAGGCATTACATACCTAGTCCAATTCCGATAAAGCCAATAATGTAAAATATAACACCAAGTCCAGTACTAATTAAAGCACCAAGTCCAGCAGCTTTTGCTGTTAACGGTTTCTCGTTTTTCCATATTAAATAAAGTACTAATCCAACAACTGGAACACAAAAACCTAAAAGCCCCCAAAGGAACCCACCATCATCGATACTACCACCAGTAACCTTTGCAGCTGGTTGGAATCCACATTTTTCACATCTTCCATTCTCAAATTCTTTTTCTGTTCCACATTTTTCACAAAAAGCCATACAATCACCTTCCCATATTTTTTTTATTATAATTATGATGAATAATTAAACTATTCAATATTTATTATAACATATTACAAGGAAGGTTTTCTAATTGATTATATTTTTCTTGATATACTTAAAATTAAACAAGAAAAATTAATTAACAATTATAGTATCAAGACGTTGTTTTAAGAGTCGTAGTTAAAAAGGGATACTATGTCATCGTAATTTTTTATTTGTAACTAATATAACAAAATGATATAATTTTTATTGTAGTTATAAGGGGTGGAAATGATGAGTGAAAACAAACTCGCTGAAAAAACTAGAAGAGTTGTTCATAAACAAAAAGAGCTAAACGAATTGATCAATGTTTTGGAATCTGATGTTAAAGAAGTTTTTTTTAAAAATAAAAAACTTGCAGATGAAAACACATTATTGAGAGAGGAGTTGGCTTTTTTTAGGAAATCTAAACATAAATTAGAAGAGAAAGAAAAAGTCATGCCTAGGATGGTTGCAGTAAAGAAAGAATCTTCTCGTAAGGAAGATTCTAAAGAAGAAAAAATATCTTCTTCACTTAGTGAAACAGACAAAGTTGTTAGAGTAAAAGCAGAAAGTAATGCTTTTATAGAGTTTTTCCTTGGGAAAAATATTATAGCTAAGATAGCTGCAGTATTAATCTTTTTAGGAGTTGTGTCTTTTGGACAATTGGCATATGTGGAATGGTTAAATGATATTGGACGTGTATTGCTTATCTTCTTTGGAGGATTAGTATTTGGGGTTATTGCTTATTATTCTGAAAAAAAAGAAGCAATTGTATTTAGTAATGTATTTTATGGTATATCTGTTTTTATTATGTTTTATAGTTTTAACTTAGCTAGATTTGGTTTTGATTTAATAAATAAATCCGGTTTGTCATATCTATCTATTGTATTAATGTTATCGAGTTTATTATATTTTTGGAAAAGAAGATATGAGTTCCTTGATATGTTATTATTTGTGTTTTATCTAGTAGTAGGAATGTCAATACTCGTATATTTATCACCAGATGACAATTTTAGTACAT
Organism: uncultured bacterium; assembly: GCA_965370885.1. Classification (GTDB taxonomy): domain Bacteria; phylum Bacillota_I; class Bacilli_A; order Izemoplasmatales; family Izemoplasmataceae; genus JAFGXW01. Next base: position 1,908 of record CBDUWI010000003.1, read on the forward strand.
ATATAGAGCTTATATTATTTACATCAATAATAGGCTATGTTGTTTACTTGTATTTTACAAAATACTTTGTAAAAAAAGATAAGCTAAGATTACTTTTATCTTCTTTATTTGGAATTGTAGTATCGGTTATGTTGATTGAATTGGCATTCTACGTTAACAATGAAGAAATAAATGGAGTATACATTTTTGCAACATGTTTTTACATAGCACTTGCTATCTACTTTGTATATTTAACCAATTTTTATAATAAAATTGAGTATTATAGTAAAATAATTTTTGTATTACCAATTATTTCAATAATTACATTGCTTGTTTCTTCGGTAGCTATAAACTCTATTTTGAATTTTACTTTTTCAGTAGATAATCCCTCATTTGTAATAATAATCTTTTTATTATTATCTATACCACTATACATTTATCATTACCGTGAAAGAGAGTCTAACTTTGAAGAAGTACCTTCATTTTATATAATTGTTATTGCACTTGCGTTATTTATTTATAGCTTTGTTGCAGGTAACTTTACTGATGCTAATGTTTTTAAGTTTCATATCCTAAACATTATTCTTGGATGTGAAATACTAGCATTCTTTATATTAGCTAAATTTACATACAATGTATACCATAGAGGGATTGCCTATTTCTTTATTTTAGTTTTCCTTTACAGAAATCTTCTTTATTATATAGAGTATAATGAATTATTATTTACACAATCAAATGTGATATTCGTATCAATGGGTCTAGGTCTTATCTTACTTGGAACTAACTTAGTATCAAGATTTAAGTATAATCTTGAAAATCAAATAGACAATGTTGTTGTGCAAGTTGTTACCTTTTTAGTGTTTGTACCATTTATTGTAATATTCATTAACGACTTGCTAACTACTGATATTGCTTATATTTTAGCAGGTGTTATAGTTTGGGTTATTGGATATAGATGGTTAATGGAACTAAATATCTTTAAGATGTTATATAAAAAAGATTTTATTCTTGGAATGAATATCCTTATCCTAATATTAACTTTAGTAATTAACTTGTTCTATTTTGATCATGATTTTACGCAATTTTCTGATGTTTTCAAATTTACTTTTATGTTCATAGTTAATATTTACATTGTAATGTCTCTAAGAGAGATCTTCATTGGATACTGTAAAAACAACAGTATAGAGTCTAATTTTATTTTACTCTATTTAATTGGAGTAACTATTCATAGTTTATTCCTCTATAATTATATTAATTTTGAGTTTGATAAAGTAATCTTGTCTAGTTACTTCTTAATTGCTTCCGCAGTAGGTGTTTTAGCAGGATTTAGAGCTAACTGGAGTACTACGAGAAAATTTGGTTTGGCAGCAATCTACTTTTCATTAGGTAAATTCTTTATATATGATTTTTATACACAAGACTTCAATACATTAACTAGAATGGTGACATACTTCATCTTAGGATTTATTCTACTTGGTATATCATTACTGTATGCATACCTTGAAAAAACATATGGTACTATTAAAAAAGAGGAAGAGGCTAGTTCTTAAGTAAGAAGATTCTTAAGAAAATATAAAAAAAAGCACTCGTAGAGTGCTTTTTTACTAAGCTAATGCTAAAATTAAGATTCCTCCACCTAAGACAAGAATTGCCCAAGTAACAAAGAAAATCCAAAATCCTTTTAAACCCATCATTTTTATCATTATTTCAACTTTTTTATTGTTCAATACCCAAGGTGGTCTAAAAATAATCATGTAAGCATAAAGAACACCAATTACAACTAAAACTGTACCTAAAATTTCCATATAATTCTCCTTTTATTTATTTTAGATTATTAATAATCCTGCTAAGATACAAACTGCACCCCATATAAATACAAAAATTTGTAGTCCTTTTTTCCCCATCATCTTTTCCATGACTCTTAATTTTTTCATGTTCCAAATGAATGGCGGTTTTAGTAAAGCTAATACAACACATAAAATTCCATAAATAATTAAAATGTTGCTTAATATTTCCATAAATTCACTCCTTAAAGGTTACTTCTTTTTACATATATTTTTAATAATAACCATAAGAATAATAGGTTATATACTACACCCATTAAGAACGTTAAAATTGCACTACCTTCTTCACTAGGAACTAACTCAAGTTCAATAATACGTGCTGCCCAGTATCCTGGTGCTATCCCTAATCAGTTTTGAATCCATCCAGTTATAAAGAATGCAAGTACCGGTAAGATTAGAATTAATCCTGAAAGCTTCATTATCACAAAACCTTCAACTTTATTTTCTGCGAAGCTATTGACAATTAAAGTAACTCCTGGTGCTTGGATAGCTCCGACCAATGCAATTAATATTACAATACCAAAGCTTGGACTATCTAAAAAACCTGTTCCATAAATAATTGCAATTGTAGCGATAAATCCAAAAATAAAACTTACAACTAATTTTACAATTACATAATACTTAACACTAATTGGTGTTATTTTCAAACTCATTAAAACATTGTCATCTTTATCATCAAGTAAAGTGAATGCAATTAATGCTCCGAAAGTATACCCAGTTAATACGATGAAAAACATTGCTAAAATATTAGCCCAAGGGGTTCCTGGTGATTGTTCTTCAATATAAGGAACAAGAAAATATCCAATTCCTCCTAAAATAATAGGATAAAGAGCAAAGAATAAATACAATCTATCACGAACCATATTTCTTAATTCTGCTTTTATTACAGTGGTAATCATTTGTTACACCCCACTTTGTTTTACGGCATAATCTTGAAATTTTGGAATTGCGAAGAATCGATATAACAATCCTGCACCAAAAATCATATAACCTAAACTAAAGAAATATTTGTATGTAAATGTATAGTTCCCAAATGCACCACCAACAACTTCTTGTGCTGCTTGAACTGGGTTAATAAGCAATACATACTCCCACCAGTCTGCTTTTAAAACACCAAACATGTATAAAGCAGTTGGGATGAAAAATAAGAACGCAAGAATCATGATATTAACAAGCATCCCTGTAAAATCCTTTTGGAAATATGCCAAACATAATCCCGCAATTGTGAAAAATGTTGTAGCTGATATTATTCCTAAAAATACTAAAGGTATATTCACATCAACATCTTTAAAAATAATAAATACGGTAATTATTAATGATGCAGAGAAAGCATTATGAACTGTATTCGCTAATACTTTTGATAATACTAGCTCACTATTAGAAGCGGGAGTTACTAGCATTGTACTAATTGTTGATTCCGATTTTTCAAAATACATAACAGAGCCAATAAACATAAGGCTCATCATTGTACAATCCATAACTAATATAAATGGAAGAAGTGAACCAAGTACATCCTCTTCTAATAGAAATAAGAGTACTCCCCAAATAATAGCTATAAGAATACTAATTGAAAATACATTGTATTTATTTAATCTCGATAATTCCCCTTTTACAAGTACAGCTAATCTATTCCCCATTTCTTAAAGCAACTCCTGTAACTTGAATAAAAATATCTTCAAGTGTAGTTTCTCCTGAATGAAGTGTTTCAACTTCTTTTGTTTGTAAAAGGTTTAAAAATTCTTGATTTTTACCTATTCCATCAAGAGGGAATTCAACACCAACTGTTTTTCCATTTTCTTTATACTCCAAGAACATTGTTCTTTTACCATATTTAATTTTTAAGTTTCTAGGCGAATCCATCTCAATGATTTTCCCTTCTACAATAAATGCAACACGATCACATAATTGATCAATATCACTCATTATATGAGAAGTGATAAATACAGTTCCACCATTAGCTCTAAATTCTCTAATCATATCTTTTAGAATCATTGCATTTGCTGGATCCATTCCATTCGTGGGTTCATCCATAAATAACATTTTAGGGTTATTTAACATAGCTCTAACAATGTTTAATCTAATTTTCATTCCTTTGCTGTACTCACCAACCATTTTATCTCTATCTTCCCAAAGCCCTACTCTCTTCATCATCTCTTCCACATTAGCGTTATTTTTATAGAGTTTCAAAAAGAAATCAATGTTTTCCATTGCTGTCATTTTCGAAAAATGAATAGGCATTTCAAAACTTACTCCAATGTCTTCATAAAATTCATCATTAAATTCAGCAATATTTTTTTCGTTATAACTGATAACTCCTCGATAGTCTCCTAAAATTTTAATTAGAATTTTTTGTGTTGTACTTTTACCAGCTCCACTTGGCCCTAAAAATCCAAAGATTTCACCTTTTGCTATGTCAAAACTAATACCATTAATTACATCAGCTGTACCTTTAGGATAACGATATTCTAAATTTTCAACTTTAAACATTTTTTTCACCTGTTAATATACCTTTCTCAAGTATGAATAATATTTTATCAATTTTGTTAATCATATTTTGAATATTTAATTCTTTGTTATCTTTTGTAACTTCATCAACCGTTACATTGATTACCATATTAAGAAGTAAACTTGTTAATATGTCTGAATCTATTTCATTGCTAATAATGCCTAATGCTTGATCGGTTTCAATACTTTGTCTATAAAATGTACTTGCTAGATTGAGACCATCTTTCATAACTTCATCATAAACATTATCTTTATTTGACAACAAGAACTCAGTAATCTTGATTGCTCTTGGATGTTCTAAAGCAAATTTAGATCCTGCAATGTACAATTCCCTAAATAATTTTAGGAAAGGCACTTTCTCCGTGTTTAGCATTAAATCACCTAAGAAAGCAATTTTTAATTCTCCAATAGAGTTAAAAATAAATTTGTATAAGTCCATTTTATCTTCGAAGTATTGATAGAAACTTCCCCTTGGGATCTTTGCTTCTCTAATAATGTTTGATAGTTTTGCTTCTTTAAAACTCCGCAAAGAAAATTCATTCAAAGAAGCTTCAATAATTCTTTCTTTCTTTTTCTTACTTAAGTTTTGAAAAGTTTGTTTTGGAATAATACCACCTCTTATGACAACTATGTCATACTTTTATTATATATTGATGTAGTAACCTTGTCAATTTATATATATTGAATTTGGTTAACAATATTCACAACAATATTTCAATGCTTGCACATAATCCAATATAAGTTATGAAACATCATATTACGCATTGTTCAATGATAACTATTATCATTTGTGTTATAATTATTATAGATAAAAATTGAAAGGAGAGGTTTATAGTGATTACTAGAAACGACCTATATACAATCAATGAAGTTCCGGGTAAAAAAGTAATTGAGGTTTTAGGATACGTTAAGGGTTCAACAGTTCAAACGAAAAATATCGGTAAAGATATTTTAGCTAACTTAAAGAGTTTAATTGGTGGTGAAATCTCTAGTTATACTGAAATGATGAATACTGCAAGACAAATAGCAACTGAGAGATTATTAAAAGATGCAGAAGAATTAGGAGCAAATGCGGTTATCGGATTTAGATTGCAAACTTCAGGAGTAATGGGTAATGCTGCAGAAATAATTGCTTATGGTACAGCAGTTAAATTTGAGTAATAAATTTCCGTTTAGGAGGAACAGCAATGCATAAAATAGAAAAAACTCCAAAAATAATTACAATTATTGGACTTGTGCTTGAAGGCATAGCAGGAATATCTTCAGCTTTATGTGCTTATTTATTTTCTAGTTTTGATTCTATTCCTGAATTGAAAGAAATGCTATTAGAGGATATGACTTTAGCTGAATATGCTGAATTTGAATTGTTTATAGATTTCTTAGCAGTTCTACTTGTAGTAATGTCAGTAATTTTAATTACTATGTTTATGGTGAATCTTGTATTATTCACAAAATTAATTAAGGGTTCTTTCACAGAAGAACAAGCAAAGAAAGTATATCTATATCAAGCTATCTGGGGTGGAATTAGTGTTGTACTTAATTCTGTGACTGGTATCCTATATTTGATTTCGGGAGTTCAAGGCTATAGCGGACAAAAAGATAATGAAGAATTTAGAGATGGAATTTAGGTGTTTATATGTTTGATACATTTATAGAAATTATTCCATTAATAATACCAATATTATTAATTGACATAGGATTTAGAATATACGCTATTATCGATATTATTAATGTAGATAGACTTGTAAAAGGTGGGAATAAAATTATCTGGATACTAGTAATTTGTATAGTGAATTTTGGCTGGGTAATTTATTTCATTTTTGGGAAGGATGAATAATGGAAGCTATTAGAGTAACTGATTTAACGAAATCTTATAGCAATCAAGTTGTATTAGATAAGCTTAACCTTTCAGTTAAGAAAGGCGAAGTGTATGGCTTTATTGGGAGAAATGGCGCTGGGAAAACAACTACCATTAATCTTATGCTTTCTTTAATATCAAAAGACTTAGGTAACATTTTTATAAACGACGAAGAAGTTTTTTTCTCAAATCAAAAGTATAAAAGTAAAATAGGGTATGTTCCAGATACTCCAGTTTTCCCTGGGTATATGTGCGCAAAAGATTACTTAAAATTTACTTCTGAAATTTTTGGATTAAATATAGATCAAATAAAAACAAGAACAAAGGAAGTGCTAGAATTTGTTAGTTTACCAAATTCTAAAAAAAGAATTTCATCTTATTCAAGAGGAATGAAACAAAGACTTGCGATAGCTCAAGCGTTAATACACGATCCAGAAATTTTGATTATGGATGAACCTACGAGTGCTTTAGATCCTATTGGGAGAAATGATGTATTAAACATTATGTACAAACTAAAAGGAAATAAAACAATATTTTATTCAACACATATCTTAGATGATGTCGAAAGAGTTTGCGATAGAATAGGCTTATTAGATGATGGAATACTTATTTTCGAAAGCACTATTTCAGAAATTCAAAAAAAATATTATAGTAATAAAATATATATTGAGACGAAGAACGAACCACAAATTGTAATGAAAAAGATTAAGGCTAATAATTTAATTAAGGATGTTATAATTTATAACGATGGAGTAATATGCAAATTGAATGGGGATATAGAAGCTAACTTATTATTAAAAAAACTAATGGAATTAGATGAAGAAATAGTAGAGTATAAAAAAGTAAAAACCAGTTTAGAAGATGTCTTCATTAAATTAACTAATGAAAAAACTTCTTAAATATGATTTCTACTATTTGAAAAAAACATCTAAGTTTATTGTATTCCCGATAGTTATTATATTAATTGCTATTATAAGCCCATTGTCTGCAAAGTATTTAAATGAATTATTAGAATTCACTCTTCAAGGAACAGGAATTGCTATTAATTTTCCTACCCCAACCGTATATGATAGTTACATCCAGTACTTTGGAAATTTATATGAAATATATTTATATGTTATTATCTTCATTGCAGTTGGAATGTTTATAGGTGATAAAACTAAAGGATTGTTACCGATGATATTAAGCAAACCAATAAACCGAACAAAATATATTCTCTCTAAATACATCTCTATCAGTATATTGATTTTCATATCACTAATTTTCGGATATATTGTTTTTGATTATTATACTTATTTTCTTTTTGATGAGATTTATATGATAGGAATGTTGTATGGCTCTTTACTATATTTTGTTTATATATTATTTATTTTGTCTTTGGCACTATTTGCAGCTACTCATTTTAAAACTTATTTAATGGGAATAGTAATTACATTTGGAGGATATTTATTATTTTCTATATTGGGTATATTTGAAGTCTCTGTATTTAAATATTTACCAGCTGCTATATTAAATAATATTGTAAAAGTGTTATTTGAAGATTCCGAAGTGAGGGAAATTTTACTCAATGTTTCATGCACGTTTGCAATTACTTTAATATTTATTTCTTTATCAATATTAAGATTTAGAAAACAAGACATTTAAAAAAGGCGCTGTTGCGCCTTTTATTTTATAGCTTTAAAAAACAATTCAGCTGTATTCACATTAGAAGCTAGTGGTATTTTATAAACATCACTTAATCTAAATAATGCGGATACATCTGGTTCATGTGGTTGCATTGTTAATGGATCTCTAAAAAATAATATTAAATCAATATCACCATTAGCAATTCTTGCACCGATTTCTTGGTCTCCCCCAAGAGGTCCAGATTTAAAACAATGAATAATTAATTTAGTAGCTTCCATTACTTTTGTACCTGTAGTACCGGTCGCAAAAAGTTGATGTTTTCTTAATATACCTTCATGTCTCGCACAGAAACGAATCATTTCATCTTTTAATAAATTATGTGCTATTATAGCAATTTTCATATTACCACCTCTAACATTTATTATACTATATTAGATAATTATTCATTAGATTAATTTTCAATATGTTATAATCTTCATATCGGGGTGACTAACTATGTATTACAAAAATTATGATATTCGTATTTATGAAGTAGATAAAAATGGTAGGTTATCTGCTCCATATTTATTGAATTATTTCCAAGATGTTATGATTCATAATGTAGATTCTTATGGGGCTGGAACTGATTTTCATTTAAAGAAGGACCTAGTTTGGGTGTTAATAGACTATGAAATTGATATTGTTAAACTTCCATATGGAAAGACAACTGTAACATGCGGGACTATTCCATATTCTTTTAAAAGGTATTTTGGATATAGAAAATGGGAATTGCTAGATGAAGATAAAAATATATTAGCTACTGCAAAAGGTAAATTCGTTTTAATGAATATTAGAACTAAAGATATAGTAACTCCTTCCAATGATATACTAGAGTTATTTGCAGATGCTGTTAAAGAACCAACTGTTTTACCATTCTCAAAAAATCCAAGATTTAATTCAAAAGTAGTTTATAAGAGTGAAGATAAAGTTGGGAATACTTACATCGATGTAAACAATCATATGAATAATGTTTACTATTTAACACTCGCATATAATAATATTCCAAGTGATATTCTCGATACTCATTTTATTGAAAATATTCGCATTACATATAAGAAAGAGAGCCTGTTAAACGACAAATTAGTAATTGAAGGTCAAAAGGAGAGTAACGTTCTCTATTTTGAGATAAAAAAAGGAGATGTATTATTAGCACAAATCAGATTTACGCTAAAGACTAATGAAGATTTTAAAACTGTATAATATAGATTCCCTACTGTTTTACATCATAGTAATTGAAATGAAGGGCAAGATATAAGCATTAATTAGATTTGTTGAATATTGATTAGTAAGTGGGAAATGATAATTTTAAAATAGTTATCAACTTTTCATAACATAAGAAAAATAAGATCTATGAATTTTAACACATTTTTCACAAGAAAAGTGTGTATACGATTCGATGACATTTAGTATTAATTGGTCAAATAATTTGTTTGTATTATTAAATTTTTGTTTATAACCCCTAAATTATTAAAAATAACCGTTAAAATAAGAAAAGAAAAAACCGCAATTAAATTTTGCGGTTTTTAATTATTGAACATTTCTATTAAACGATCTATCTTGCTGTAATTAAAATATCTTGATTCCCTTAACATTTCTTTTCCATTACTAAATATTAAAATAGTAGGAACACTAAATATTAGATACTCGCCTCTAAATCGATCAATGTCATCAACAAAGATATCATAAATTTCTATATTATTAAATTGTTTCAAATTAGTTTCAAGCATTCCATATATTGTATTACAAGAAGAACATGTATGTGTTTTTGCTATAATCATAACTAAATCTTTGCTTATTATTTTTTCAATATCTTTATAATTGTCTAATACATTCATTGTTTAAATCCTCCACAATTTCTATTGCATCTACAGGGCAAATCTTTATACAGTCCCATATATTATCACACACTTCACCTGTATTATAAGCATTTCTCGTTTCTTTGTCTATTCTTAATGTACCTGTTGTACATACTCTAATGTATCCGTTACAACCAAGACATTTTTCTTCAGTTACATTTACAGTAAAAGTCATAGATATACATCAATTCGAAAGTTAGTATAAAAACAAAATTGCCGTTTGTCAACTGATATTTATAACTGAAATCGTTAATTATAAACTTTAGTATATTCCTTGCACGGAATATAACGAAGTAGTAACATATAAGCGAATAGAGGTGATTATATTGAAAAGTATGTTGTTTTTAAAAAGCATTAGTAATAATACAAAACTTCGGTTATTGAGTTTATTACTAGAATGTGAATTATGCGTTTGCGAATTCGAAGAAATCACAAACATAAAACAAGCTAATATTTCAAAAAATTTAATTAGTCTTAAAGAAGCTGGAATTGTTAATGTTAGAAGGGATAAACAAAGAGCTTTTTATTTTATCACTGAAGATTTTCTACAAAACAAATTTTTAATTGAACATCTAAGAGAACTAAAATTAAAAGAGAAAATATTGATTGATGATTTTAAAATATTCTTAAAACATCAAGATGCTAAAGATAATAATATTTATGTTTGTAATGTATTTAAAAACGAGGTGAGCTAGATGATAAAAAAATCAATGCGTGTTGATGGTATGACGTGCGCTATGTGCGCTTTGACAATTACAAACACTTTTGATAACTATGATGGTATTAGTGCAAAAGTTAATGTTGGAGCCGGGAAAGTGTTATTTGAATATGATGAATTAAAATATAATTTAGTTGACATTGCTGATATTGTAAAACAAATAGGTTATGAACCTATACTTGAAGAAACACTTGAAGATAATAAAAAAGCACGAATTAAATTGCGCAAAGAATTATATATCTCAATCATATTTAGTATTCCACTACTTTGGGGAATGTTTGGACATCTTGCTTGGTTTGATTTTGTTTATGTACCTAGCTTATTAAAAGATGGTGTTTTCCAACTTGTTATTTCTGGAGTAGTTCAATTCTATATTGGGAAAAGATTTTATAAAGCAGCGTACAAAGGTATTAGAAAAAAAGTATTAGGTATGGATATCTTAGTTGTGCTCGGAACAACTAGTGCATATTTATACAGTTTATATTTATTATATATTCAATTATATGTTGATCCCCAAATGCACCCAATGTATTACTTTGAAATAAGTGCATTGATTATTACAATGGTTCTTATTGGTAATTATATTGAACACATAGCTAAAGAGAGAACTACTGATGCTTTAGTAGAGTTAATAAATTTAGGAGCAAAAGAAGCACGAGTATTAAAAGACGGAATAGAAACAATGGTTGATATTGATGAAGTATTCTTAGGGGATCATATCGTAGTTCTTGCTAATGAAAAAATTCCTGTAGACGGAAAAGTAATAAGTGGTACAAGTTATGTTGACGAATCAATGATTACAGGAGAAAGTATTCCGATTAAAAAAATATTGGATTCAAAAGTTATTGGTGCAACTATTAATACAAGAGAAAGACTTGTAATAGAAGCTACTAAAATAGGTAGTGATACATTGCTAAGTCAAATTATTTCTACTGTCGAAGAAGCCAGTGCTGAAAAACCACCTATTCAAAGAACGGCTGATAAGATAGCTTCTTATTTCGTTCCAATAGTAGTAGTAATAGCAATTATTAATTTTATAATTCATTATATTTTTCTTAATGATGGATTCACATTTGCCTTTACAACAACAATTGCGATTCTTGTAATTAGTTGTCCTTGTGCTTTGGGACTTGCTACACCAACAAGCATTTTAGTGGGTAATGGTAAAGCAGCTCAAAATCAAATTTTATATAAAGGTGGGGAGTTTTTCGAATTAGCTAATAAAATACAAGCTATTGCTTTTGATAAAACTGGAACACTAACAATTGGTAAACCAGTTGTTACTAACTTCATTGGAAATAATAATGTATTAGATATAGTCTATAGTATTGAAAAAGAATCAACTCATCCAATTAGCCAAGCTGTAAAAAATTATGCAGAAGTATTAAATGCCAAATCATTAGAAGTTACTAAGTTTGAAGTGCTAGACGGAATGGGGATAAAAGCAAATGTTGGAAATGATTTAATTTATATTGGATCAGTTAAAATATTAGAAGAATTAAAAATAGATTATAAAGATTTCTTAGAAGACTATAATAGTTTATTAAGCGAAGCTAAAACAACAAACTTTGTTGTTGTTAATAATAAAATAGAAGCAATATATGCCGTTAGAGATGAGATAAAAGATACTTCACATAAAGTTATCGTTGAAATGAAAAAGCGTGGATTAGAGCCATATATGATTACTGGAGACAATATGGTAGTTGCTAACGCAATCGCAAAAGAACTAGAAATAACAAATGTTTATTCAGAAGTACTTCCTCATGAAAAAGCAAAAATAATAAGCGATATTCAAAAAGAAGGATTAGTAGTAGCTTTTGTTGGGGATGGTATTAATGATGCACCTGCATTGAAACTTGCTGATGTTGGATTCTCAATGGGGAGTGGAACAGATATTGCTATTGATTCAAGTGATGTGACATTAATGAGTTACGATTTAGGGTTAGTTATAAAAGCAATAGATCTATCAAAAGCAACATTAAGAAACATTCATCAAAATTTCTTATGGGCTTTTTCTTACAATTTAGTAGCAATACCTTTAGCTGCGACAGGACAACTTAGTATGGTACTTGCAGCTTCAGCTATGGCATTTAGTTCAATCATGGTTGTCTTAAATGCATTAAGATTAAAAACTTATAAGTTTGTAGATTTCGAAAATGAAATAAAAGAAGACTTAATAAAAGGAGGTGCTACAATGAAATTCAATGTTACTAATATGATTTGTGGACACTGTGTGATGTCAATACAAAGAATACTAAATAAAAATGGTTTTGATTCAGTTGAAATAGATCTTGATAAAAAAATAGTAGATGTTGATTTAAAAGGAAGAACAGAACAAGAAGTTGTTCAAATCATCGAGTCTATCGGATATGATGTTAAATT
>CBDUWI010000004.1:0-14230 GCA_965370885.1 uncultured bacterium
TACTCATAGTTTGTCACCACCCATTATTTCTAAGACCTTATTAACAATTTCTTCAGCCTCAGGAACAACTCCACCAACACGACCATAAAAATGAATTGGCATTTGACATTTATTAGCTATTTTTACATCATCTATCATTTGACCAGTACTCATTTCAACTACTAATAAGTTCTTAACAGTTTTTGGTAATTTAGCAAATGCTTTTCTTGGATATGGGAAAATTGTGATTGGTCTAAGCATTCCACATTTTATCCCTTTTTCCGCTAAAATTTCGATAGCTGTTCTCGTAATACGAGCTACACTTCCGTAAGCAACAATCACGATATCGGCATTCTCCATATTTACAAATTCATATCTTTGATGATTCTTACGCATTTCGTCATATTTAGCTTTTAATTTTAGATTATGATTTTCTAAATCAATAGGATCTAGATATAAACTATTAATTATATTTTTACTGTGTTTTTTTCTTTCGCCATCAGCTGCCCATGTTTTCGGTTGTAAATCCCATTTAGGAATTTCTTTATCAACATCTACAGGTTCCATCATTTGCCCGATTAGACCATCAACAGCGATTATAACAGGATTTCTAAAATAGTCAGCTATATCAAATGATTCTTTAATTAAATCTACTGCGTCTTGAAGTGATTCAGGAGCTAAAGCGTATACATAATAATCGCCGTTCCCACCACCTCTTGTGATTTGTTTATAGTCTCCTTGGCTTGGTTGAATTCCTCCAAGACCAGGACCACCACGCATAACATTAATAATAACTCCAGGAAGTTCAGATCCTGCCATATAAGAAATTCCTTCTTGCTTTAAAGCAATTCCCGGACTTGAAGATGAAGTTAAAACTCTTGCTCCTGCAGCAGATGCACCATATACCATGTTTATTGCTGCGATTTCACTTTCTGATTGGATAAAAACTCTATTATTTAAAGCCATATGTTTAGATAAATATTCAGGTAATTCATTTTGAGGAGTTATTGGGTAACCATAAAATGCATCACATCCAGCTTTAATAGCAGCGAGGGCCATAGCTTCATTACCCTTCATCAACACTTTACTCATTATTTTGCCTCCTTAATAAATTTTTCAACTGTAATAACTGAGTCAGGACACATAATTGCACAAAAACCGCAGCCAATACACTTCTCAGGTTCTGTTACCATTAGTGGAGTATACCCTCTACTATTAGTTCTTGAATCGTCTAGTTTCAAAATGTGAACAGGACAATAATAATTACATAAACTGCATCCTTTACATCTATCAACATCAATAATAATTCTACCTTTTGCCATTTAATTATTCCTCCTATAACCACTTTAAAGCGATGTATCTTGTTAGTACAAGTTTTTCACCTATGAAAGTATGGTTAAAATTATTTTTACTCTTTTCAATTACTGTATACAAAATGGGAATATTGAGTTTTTTGCTAACTTCGATAAGAATCTTTTCTCCACGAATAATATCCTCTTCTGTTGTCTCATTAATTAAATTAGTATTATTTATTAAACCTGTAATCTTAAGTTGTGTTACTGCTTCATACATTGAAATAGTTTGTAGTATCTTTTCGACGTTACTCGTTTCTGGTCTAAAAATATTAACTGTACAAAGAAAATCAATTTCTTTAATATCTTTAACACGGTCTAAAAACTGAATTAAAACTCTGGCCCCATTTTCCGTTCCACCTAAATCATATATTGCTGTTATGTCTGGATTTACAAAGGGAACAACGCCTTCTCCGGAGACATAAGGTAAATCACTACCTAGCATATTTTTCACGGTAGACTCAACTAAATGAATATTATGTGATTCAAGCAATTCACTTAAACTCCGAGATCGAAAGTACACATTAATAATATCTAAATCAACAAGATAATCAATTTTCTTTAAAATTGCTAAATTTACACTTATCTCGCTTTTTCCACTTCCATAATGCCCAGAAATAATTGTAATTCTTTTCATAATATAACAAGGAAATACCCACAAAAAAAATTTGGAATTTCCTCCCTCCTCAATATATGAGATTATTGTTTAAAGAATGAAAGCGTTTTTACACCAAAAACATTATACCATTATCTAAGTCTATTTTCAACAGAATAACTAATTTTAAATTAAATTAATTATAAACAAACGCACCATTATGATAATGATTAATATTCGCTTAATAGAGCCTTAAACGAGATTTGCGTTTTATTATTTTGAAAGTATTTTCATTAATAAAAATTACATCATAAAAAAATACCCACGTAAGCGCAAATTGTCTAAATGCGTTACTACGAGGGTATCAATTTATTGCGGATAAACTAAATTACTATATTCACGATTTTATTTGGTACAACAATAACTTTTTTAATAACTTTTCCAGAAATTAACTCTTTTATCTTTTTGCTCTTCTTCGCTAACTCGATTATTTCTTCTTTTGGAGTGTCCATTGGAAGTACTATCTTGTCTCTTATTTTTCCATTAATACTTATTACCATCTCGATAGTTGATTCAATTAGTTTACTTTCTTCATACTTTGGCCAAGATGCAAAAACCATATCTTCTTGATGACCTAATTTACTCCATAATTCTTCACAAATATGAGGAGCAAAAGGATTAACTAATTTTAAAACTATCTCGAAATCTTCTTTTGATACATATTCAACTTTTGTAAGTTCGTTAACTAATGTCATTAATTTAGCAATTGCTGTATTAAATTTTACATTTTCAATATCTTCATCAACCATTTTAATTGTTTTATGAAGTATTGTTTGATATGTATCATTTGGTTTATCATTAAGTTTTTCTTCAAGTCTAGCAAGTTTTTCAAGGAAACGTCTCGCACCTTTTACACCGTTTTCATTCCAAGGTGTAGATTGTCCATAATCTCCAATAAATAGGATATATAAACGAAGTGTGTCAGCTCCAAATTCCTTTATTATTTCTAAAGGGTTAACAATATTTCCTTTTGACTTACTCATTTTATCCCCGTCTGGTCCTAAAATAAGTCCTTGAGCTGTTCTTTTTTTATATGGTTCTTCTGTTGGGACAACCCCGATATCAAATAAGAATTGATGCCAAAAGCGAGAATAAATAACGTGTCTTGTGACATGTTCCATTCCACCGTTGTACCAATCTACTTGTAGCCAATATTTAAGTTTGTCAAAATCAGCTAACTTATCATCATTTCTTGGATCGGTATATCTTAAGAAATACCAACTTGAACCGGCCCATTGTGGCATTGTATCTGTTTCTCTTTTAGCTTTTCCTCCACATTTCGGACAAGTAGTATTAATAAATTCTTCAATATTAGCTAATGGACTTTCTCCTTCTTCATTTGGCGCAAAATTATCGACTTTAGGTAGTACCACAGGGAGATCTTTTTCAGGTACAGGAACCATTCCACATTTTTCACAATAAATTATTGGGATTGGTTCTCCCCAATATCTTTGGCGATTAAATGCCCAATCTTTCATTTTATAATTTATTGCTGCAACTCCGATTTCTTTTTCTTCTAAGTATTTTAAAATTTTCTCGATAGCATCTTTAACATTTAATCCATTAATAATGCCGCTATTTACTAATATTCCTTCGGAAGTATCAACATATGCTTCTTTTGATATGTCGCCACCTTTTATAACTTCAATTATTTCTAAATTAAATTTTTTCGCAAATTCGTAATCGCGACTATCGTGTCCTGGTACTGCCATAATTGCCCCAGTACCATAACCAATCATTACATAATCAGCAACAAAAATAGGGATTTCTTTATTATTCACAGGGTTAATTGCGACTAATCCATCAATTCTAATTCCAGTTTTACCTTTTGCGAGCTCAACTCTTTCAAATTCTGTTTTCTTTTTTGCAGCTTCTTGATAATTATTTATTTCAGTCATATTATTAATTTTAGAAATTTGTCTTTTAAGTAACTCGTGTTCCGGAGCAATAACCATAAAAGTTGAACCATATAAAGTATCTGGTCTTGTCGTAAAAACCTTGAGGATTTCATCAGTATCTTTAACCTTAAAATCAACATGAGCACCAGTTGATTTACCAATCCAATTTTCTTGCTCTATTCTAATACGTGGTAATGTATTAAGATCTTTTAATCCCGTTAATAATCTTTCCGCATGATCTGTTATTTTTAGAAACCAAACATCTTTCTCTTTTTGCACTACACCAGTATCACAGCGATCACATTTCCCGCCTTGACTTTCTTCATTTGAAAGAACTACCTTACAACTAGGGCAAAAATTAACATAAGTTTTATCGCGGTAAGCGAGACCTTTTTTAAATAATTGAACAAAAATCCATTGTGTCCATTTGTAATAATCAGCATCTGTAGTATCAACAATTCTATCGTAATCAAAACTAAAACCACCCATTTTTAATTGTTCAGTAAATATCTTTATATTATTATCAGTAACAATTCTTGGATGTATTCCTGTTTCTATTGCATAGTTTTCTGTTGGAAGTCCAAAAGCATCAAATCCAATTGGAAATAAGACATTGTACCCTTCCATTCTTCTTTTACGCGATACTATTTCCAAACTTGAATATGCTCTTATATGACCAACATGCATTCCTGCACCTGATGGATAAGGAAATTCAACTAATGAATAATATTTTGGTTTTTCACCAAAATCAATAGCGGAAAATCGTTTATTTTTATACCAATGATCCTGCCATTTCTTTTCAATTTCTTGATGTTTGTATTCCATA
Organism: uncultured bacterium; assembly: GCA_965370885.1. Taxonomy (GTDB): domain Bacteria; phylum Bacillota_I; class Bacilli_A; order Izemoplasmatales; family Izemoplasmataceae; genus JAFGXW01. The sequence goes on from CBDUWI010000004.1 coordinate 4,711, forward strand.
TAATTCACTCCTTTATAATAAAAAAATCGCCCTTAAAAATAAGGACGAATTAATTTCCGCGGTACCACCTTTGTTCTAGATAAATCTAGCACTTGTTTCCTTTAACGCAGGATAACGACTTAAGCTTACTAGCTGCACCTAAGTAACTCCCTAGACTAATTCGTAATTATTTATTCCTAATTTACACCACCATTAGGTCGCTATAAATAAAGTCATTACTACTACTTCTAGTTCCTCGTTTTATCTAACGGTATAATAACATAGCCATTTTACTTTATCAAGATTTTTTTTTGAATTGATTCTGTATTTCTCTATTCAGTATCCCACTTTGTCTAAAAGAAATCAAGATAAATATTATGAGATATATAATGTCTAATTCTAGCATTATAAAAAATGTTAAGACAATAAATAATCCCGTTGAAGAATAAGTAGTTATTGTAAATGCTTCTTTAAAAGTAAAAAACTTGTATCTGTTTCGCAAAAACAAAGAGCTGATTGAGATAAACAAAAGATAAAATGTCATGTATAGTAAAAATTCACTAAGAACAAACAATGTTCCCCAAATACCTTTATAAGAAACGATAAGCTTATCTATACCAGTAAATAAAGTTGTATAAAATAAATTCTCATCTAATGTTTGATCTTTAAAATCAAGATTATGTAATTCTTCAGGCATTTCCGATATCAAAAATTGAACATTATTCATACCATATATAGTAACAAAAACACTTTTTTCATGAATTATAATTGCGTATTCACCTGAGTCATAATTATTTGAATCTATCAACTCATTTGAATCGAGATATACTTTAAACAAAACATCTTCAAACAAAAGAATAGTAAGTTCACTATCACAAAATAATTCTGAATCTGATATATAACAATCATTCTCAACGATTGTCATTGTTTCTTGAATATTATCCTTGTAAATATTCGACATTCCATCATACTTTAACACATCTATCGCCGTTCTAGTAGATAATAACAATGCAAAAAAGAACAAATAAAACAACACAAAAAACATAGAGTCTTTGCGATATTTTAATATTTCTTTTGGGTATAGAAGAGAATCTCGTACACGATTAAACATAGTTATCACCTTTTGTTATTATATCATAAAATGCACCTTTTTAAGCAAAATGTGATAAAATATGTTTAGGTGATTTTATGAAATTAATGACGAAAGAAAAACCTTACAACACACTTAATTCTTTTTACCGCAATAAATTTGGTAAAAAGGTTTTTAAAGTGTCATTAAATGGTAATTTTACTTGCCCAAATAAAGATGGGAAAAGCGGATATGGTGGCTGTATTTATTGTTCAGAAGCTGGTAGTGGAGATTTTGCTGGAGATAAGTCACTTTCAATTAAAGAACAATTTAATCAAGTTAAAACATTAATGGAAAATAATTGGAATGATTGTTTATATATTGCATATTTCCAAGCTAATACAAATACTTATGATACTGTTGATAGACTTAGAAGCTTATATGAAACTGCACTTTCATTAGATGATAAGATTGTTGGTTTAAGTATAGCTACAAGATGTGATGCTTTGGATGATGAAATATACGATTTACTATCAGAAATGAATGAGCTGACATATTTACAAATAGAACTAGGGTTACAATCTATTAACGAAGACACTGCTTCTTTTATTAATAGAGCTCATTCACTTAAATGTTTTGACGATGCAGTAAAAGAATTAAGAAAAAGAAATATTGAAGTTGTTGTTCATATAATTAATGGATTTCACAATGAAACAGAAGATGATATGTTAGCTACAATTCATCATCTAAATAAATTAGACATCCAAGGAATAAAAATTCATTTATTACACGTTATGAAAAATACTGCATTAGGCAAAATGTATTTAGAAAAACCATTTAAAATGCTTTCTTTAGAAGAATATGTTGATATTACTGTAAAGCAAATTGAAATACTAAATCCTAACATTATTATCCATAGATTAACAGGAGATGCTCCTAAAGATTTGTTAATAGAGCCACAATGGAGTTTAAAAAAGTTTGTCGTAATGAATGAAATAGATAAAAAATTACGGAGAGATAATAGTTATCAAGGAATCAAATATAAAAATGGCACAAAATAATGTGCCATTTTTTTATGCTTCGTTATTCAGCAAATATTTAAATTCTTCATAAAGAATCTTCACAACTAACATATCCGAACTGCCTCCTGGAGATATGTTCTTTTCAATATATTCATCGCTTATTTTTCGAATGAGTTTAATATTATTTGTATAGCCGCCATTGTTAACTAAATCTGTCATTTCTTTTTTAACTTTATGTAAAGTTCCTAAGTTTGATCGGTGAATAATTGTCGTATCATCAAGCTCACTCATTAAATGAATTAGATATTCATAAGGAATGTTTTCTTGCTCTTTATCTTCATAAGATGGAATATCAAAAATTAATTCTAACCCATTCAAGGCTTCGCCTCTAATTCCTTTTAAAGAATAATTTAAGTAAATCAAATCTCCATGAGTTTTATTTTCTTTTTTTTCTATTTCTTGATAGTAACTTCCTATGATTAATTTACTAACTTCTTTTATCTCTTTTTTTACATAATCAACATTATGATTAAAAAGAATTGCTTTTGAAATAACTGGTAAAAATATTCCTAAAATAAAAATTAGTCCTTTTTGCGTATTAACATTATTCGTTTCTAAAAACATCGCTTTTTCAGCTTGTTTACCTATTTCACGAAGTTTTTCAACATCGTTCAAATCTTTTAATCCATAAGAAATGAATTCTCTTAAATATGGTTTAATTGCAAATGTGCTCCTGATGAACGTTTCAAAATCCATATCTTTGTGACTACCACTATTGTGTTTTGAAACTAAGCCAAATTTAGGATATAACTCTAGTTCAGCATAAATACATTTCATTACTTTTACTAATATATATTCTTCTAAATAGTTTTCAATAATCTTATTAATTTTATTAAAGATAGCCGCTTCAGTATGAGTTTGATTCCTAGCACAAATATGTGAATAGTTATCGCAAATTAAACACTTTCTCATCTCACAAGATATATCTGTTCTAGATATCGCTGTTTGATTGTAAACATCAATATCTACAAGTCTCCCTAACTTGTTTTCTTCTTCTAAGAGAACAGTTCTTTCTTTGACGATGTTTCCTTCTTCGGCGATGACATAATACTTATAATTTCCATCTAAGGACTCAACTTGATCTTCTTTTATAACCTTTTTAGGAAAGAGATTATGAATAAAAATATTGTATAGATTACAAATAAATTTCATATTTGTTGGATTTTTATTTATTCCTGGTACGTTTGTTTTTAAGATAACAATTGTTTTATATTTATACTCTTTCATTAAAGCTTCAATATGCTGTGCACGTTTCTCGCGAAAAATTAAAATTTCAGACATTAGTGTCTCCCGAGTTTGTGTTCTTTAAGATTTTTTATTACAATTTGACTTTTTTCACTTAATAAATAATTATATGTGGCTGAAGGGACATATTTTTTTATTTCTTCAATATTGTTTTCTTTAATAAGCTTTCTTATCAAGGAAGCAGAAACTATCGATTCGTCAACTTCTTTTCTTTTAATTATTTTAATATGGCCACCTAAATGATCTTTTAACACTTTATTGTATTTATCAGTATTATATGAGAATGGTTCTTCTCCTAAATATCGACGATTAATATTGAATATTTTAGTGTAATACTCTTTATAAACCAAGACATCAACTAGTGTTTGTTCGTCGGTAATCAATTGATCTTCCCTTAAGAAATATTTTGGAAAGGTAATCTTTGAAACTAAATATGACAATGTCGGTAAAACTACGACATTTTTCAAATGCGATGTAGCTTCTTTAATTATTTCAAAACGATCAACAAATGGAAAACTTGATAAGTCTTCACTAACAACAAATACTATTACTTCCTTATTTTCATTAGCAGCAGTTTCAATTAAATAAAGATGTCCTAACGTCATTGGGTTAGCGTTTATTATGACAGAGGCTTTCTTATTATCGCTTATTTTATATTCCTTTTTTAAATTACCTAAAACACGGTAAATATCTTCTCCACCTTCAAGTAATACTGTATTCATTGTTTCAACTAGTTTTTTCATGTTTAAACTAGAAAATATTTTTTGATTATCTGGTTGAGTAAATACAAAGTAATGAAAAATATTTTTTTGGTTTAACACATTTACTAAATGAGAAAACATTAAATTTGTAATTTGTTTTCCACTATATTCCTTTATTACTAAAAAACATTTCATTACATTATTAGCAAGTGATGCAGTAGCAACTAGCAAAGTATCATCGTACACTAAAATTGAATAATCAATGTCGTATTCATAATCTAAACTATATTCATTTAAAAGAGTGATTATTAATTCTCTTTCTTCTTCAAGAATAACTTCTTTTATTTTAAACATTATTAACACTCCTTATTTTTGGTAAATGTAATCTATTATATCGTAAGTTCGATCTTCTACTTCACCTATTACTTTATCACGTTTTACGATTTCTTTTGGTTTATTTGTGAATTTAAATGCAATTTCTGCGAGTTCTTCAATAGTATAAATATCTAGTTTTGTATTTTTTAATTTTTTAAGTAAATCTTTTCTTAAAGGATTAATAGCAATCCCTCTTTCTGATACAAAACAATCAATATTTTTCCCTAAAGTTGTGATTGTTGTAACTCGTTTTTTTATAATCGGGAGACGTCCTTTAATTAAAGGACTAACTATAACAGAAACTTTTGCTTCACTTGCAGTATCGCTATGTCCGCCAGATCCACCAATTATCGATTGATGTGAATCTGTTGTAACATTCACATTAAAATCATAATCAATTTCTGTTGCTCCTAAAATAACAATATCCAAATCTTTTATAATTCTTTTTTCATTACTTGGGTTTGCGTATGTTGAGGAACTAATTGGAATATGATTTTTGTTTTTATTTAATGATTCAATTGCTTCTAAATCGAAACATTGAACATCATATAATTTTTCTACTAGTCCTTCTTCGAACATGTCAACATGGTATTTTGTGATTCCACCACTAAAGAAACTAGCTTTTATCTTTTGTTTTATCATTAATTCTTTAATATCTTTTGTAACTCTTAAACTAATTCCCCCCGCACCACTTTGAAAAGAAAAGCCGTTCTTAATTAATCCTAGTTCTTTAAGTAGTAGTGAAGTATTTTTTGCTATTTTTACTCCTATCGGATTTTTTGTGATTTCTGTTGTACCTGATACGATTCCTTTACTATCGCCTATTTTATCTATTAGAAGAATATAATCGATATTTTCGCCTTTAATTTCCGGATTTATAATTTTTTCATCTACTAAATTATCCGTAATTAATACTTTAATTTTAGCGTGTTCACTATCGGGAATTATGTATCCTAAACTGCCGCACTTATTTTTACCTTTATATCCGATTGCGTCACCTTGTAAATTTACAAATGGAGCAGCAATAAAAGCGATATCAATCTTATTTCTTCCTTCAATTATACTTCTTGCTCGCCCACCATGTGTTTGCATTACTAATTTGCCTTTTAGGCCATTATTAGTAATATAATCAGCAACAGGACCATTAAGATAATTGGTTGTTATGTTATTCACTTGGTTATTCTTAATTAGTTCTAAGATGTTTGTATAACTGGGAAATATTGAACTTGGGAATAAATTTAAATCTTTCACATTTTCTTTTAAGTATTTTTCTAATACATAGTTTATTGTAAAATCACCATTTCTTAAATGATGGTGAAAAGAGATATTTTTGTTTCCAAAGATATCAATATAGCTAAAAAGTTCGTCAATATCATTGACGACCTTTAAATGTTGTATTTTAGTGTTTTTCATAACATCACCTACAAATTATATTTTTTAGCTAATTCTAATGTTTTCTTTGCTTTTTCAACAATCGGTAAATCAATCATTTTTCCATCTAAACTAAATGCCCCTTTTTTTGTCTCTTCACTTTTCTTAATAATTCTTTTTGCTGCTAAGATTTCATCCTTTGAAGGAGCGAATACTTGATTAATAATATCTATATGATTTGGATGAATTGCTGATTTGGACGTAAAACCTAAATTTTTAGCGTTTGTAGCGTCAATTAGCAAACCATCGTCTTCTTCCTTGGAAATATATGGAGTATCGATAGAGTCGATTTTATAAGCGTTAGCGGTTATGGCGATTATGCTTCTAGCATATAAGATTTCTGTACCTGCTAGTGTTCTTTTTATTCCGAGGTCTTTTGTGTAATCTTCTGCTCCTAATAATAACGCTGTAACATTTTCACCTTGGGCAATTTCTTTTACATTAAGAATTGCTAAAGGAGATTCGATTATTGGGATAATTAGTTTATCTGTTAGTAAGTTTAATGCTTTTATTGCAGCTAATGATGCTTTTGGTAAAACGTAGCCCGTTATTAGTAAGTCTTTAGTATATTTTACGTCATCTAAAAAGTATTTACTTTTTGAATCGTTTAATCTGATATAAATTTCTAAATCTTTATATAAATATTTTTTAAGAAAATTATTTATTAATAATCTTGCTGCATCTTTATCATAACTAGTTACTGAATCTTCAAAATCAATTATGATTGCGTCACTTTCAAAAACATCAAGATTTTGAATCATTGATGGGGTATTTCCCGGGATGAATAAATAACTTCTACTCATTACAGATCACCTCTTCTTATAAGTGCAGTTTCTAATCTCGCTTTTATTGTATAATCGAGAGCACCTTTATCCTGACAAAGAACATGTATGTTAGTTATTTTATGTTCACTTAAAGTATTTAAAATTACTTCTTTTATTTTCTCACCAAATTGCTCAAAAACGATACTTTCTATTGCTATTTCTATTTGGTTTGAATCAGAAATTGTAATTAAACAATCACTTGATTCAAGAGATCCCGCACTTGAATTCATAAAATCACCTATCTTTTTATTAACGCTAATGTTCGATTCATCACGTTATTTACAATCATGATTCCTTCATCTGTTCCCATTCCTGGTTTAGCTAAACATTGTTTTGCTTCACAAGCTATTGCGATATTGGTAGTAACTTCAGCACTGATGTTAGTTTCGTTACAAGAACCACCACTGTAAGCACCAATATTTTTATCTCTACAATATAGTAATGCTTCAATAATACAGTTTACTCCACCTAAATCAGGTGTTTTCACTTGTAACATATGCCCTGCTTTATTATCAGCAAAATATTTAACATCTTCTAATGTATTACACCATTCATCAGCAACGATTTCAATTGTTCTTTCATCGTCATCAATTAGTTTTGTAATATCTCTTAATGCTATCATTGTGTCTTTTCTATTACCTGCATCTATTGGACCTTCAATTCTTAAAGTAAAAGGTTTAGCTGTTTCTTCAAGTTCTTTTAGATATTGATAAATTTTTCTGATATCTTGATTAAAAATTATCCCAATTGTTCCGTAAACATCAATATGAAAAATTGGATTATAAGATTCTTTATGTCTTAAGTTTAAAACACGGGATCTTAACCAAGCTACATATTCTTTTAATATTTCACCTTTACTACCTAGTTTTGTATCAATATTATTTATTAAAGCATGAGGCATAACTTCTACTTCTTTAATAATCATTTTATCAACATTTGTATAGCGATCATCACCACTTTGTGCAAATAGTGGTACGCGTTTATAATCTTTGTTTTTTATGTTATATTCTTTTCTTACTACTTCTGCCATTGTAATTTTATTGGCTTTTGCTGTTGCATCCAATAATGCTTGCGTAATTCCATAACGTAAAGCAGTATGTAATAATTTCCCATTTATTTTAAATTCATTTATTCCTTTAGCAAGATCTTTAAAAGTAGAAACATCTTTACCAATTAAATATGGTTTGATATGTTTATTAATTTCTTCAATTCCTTCATCGCTTAAAAATAAACTATCTCTACCACCAGTGCCGCTATATTGAACTGCTGCTGCATCGCCGATTGCAACTTGTCCGTCTTCTAAAACCAGCATAATTGATACTGCTTCACCTTTTTGTCTAATTGCTTTGAATTTAGCAGTTTTAGTTTCACCAATATAGGTGAAACTATCTTGTATTGCTCCTGATTTAATTGCTAATTGGTCATCAAAATAAAAACCTGTTAATGACTTTGAACAAACTATGTCCTTGATTTTCATGGTTTCTCCTTTATTTTGTAAGCTTACCTACTAAGTTACCCTCAGATACAGCGTAGATATCATCTATAGTCATTTGAATTCCGATTGGACGGTTTTGTTTTCTTGAACGTTCTTCTAATTTGTTTCGATGAAATTCTTTAATCTCATCTGTAAAACCTAATGAACCAAATTCTAAAATACGAATTTTACCATCAATATCTCTTGCAGGTAAAATTTTCCCCTTATTCATTTCACTTGGAGCAAAAGGAATATCGATAATACCTTTTTTAAATGCATTTACAATCCCTTGAGCAATATCACCTTTTCCCACGCGAACAATTTCGCGAATTAAGGAATCTACTTCTAATTTTATTTCTTTAATCTCATCATCTAATTCAATGGAATCTGGCATTTTTTGATCTTTTAATAGTTTTACAACCATTTTCGATGCAAGTAACCCTTCAGCATTTGCTTCTTTAGTTGGTATACCAAAAGATTCATGGGTTGTTTTTGTAATCATTTTAGTTGCTTTCCCTAATGCAGCTACTACGCTTGCGTAAGATATTAATCCCATTGCTTCTGAATTATTTTCAGGGAATCCACCCATCCATTGATGAAATACTGTAGTAATAAAAACATCATTATAACCAAACAATTTCAAATAGTGTTCTGTTTGTTCTTCAAGGGCTCTTAAAGCCGCAATATCTTGAACTAAGTTTCCACCTTGTCCATAACCTACTGTAATATTCTTAACACCTTGTTCTGCTGCTAAAATACTTTCAATTATGGCAATTGTATTTGAAATTGAGGGTGGTACTAGCGTTCCTGTTAGTGGACCATATGGTTCACGATTCAATTCAATTCCTTGTTCGAAATAATAACCAACAAGTCTATCGACATATTGCCAATATTTTATCGTGTCTTCTAAACTAATATTCTTTGAATAAGGTATATTATAAGAAATCCCTCCACCTTCATTTGATGTCCACATTGATGCAGTAATAATTTCTGATAGTAATCTTGCATCAGGTGTTCCGTGTCTTGCTTGCAAGGGAACATTTACATTTTCATAAACTTTTGTACAGCCATCTACTCCATGGTTCACAGCTGGAAATCCATTTAGTAATGATCTTCCTTGTTTTTCTGATTCTTTAATACCATCTTCAACATTATCATAACGATTATGTCTCGTATATGAATCTATAGTAGAAGGCAAGAAATCTGCTTGCCCAAATTTTTCTAAATATTGTAATAATTCAATATGTTCATTTAAACGAGCAACTCCAGCACGTGGCTGAATAAGTGTAAGACCTTTTTCTTTAGCATTTCTTAATTTTAATGCAAATTTTTTATGGGGT
>CBDUWI010000005.1:0-14144 GCA_965370885.1 uncultured bacterium
AATGCAGACCTTATGCAAGATGTAACTGCACTAGAAGATGATATGGACGACAGAACTTTCCTAAGTGCATTTGACTCTGCGACAAAAGTAGATGGAGTAAGATATTTCTTCCCTACATCTGCAGATGTTTATATTTCAATCGCAAGTAAAGATGCATTCGACAGCTTACCAACTGGCTTAACACAAGCTATGGTTGAAGCTGGAGATTATACTTGGAATGATTATGTTGATTGGGCACAAGAAATTGGTGGAACTAAAGTTTGTTTAAAAGCTTTACCAGTTAACCAATTGATTTATCAAGTTGGTGGAATGGCATTGTCAAATGGCGGAGCTTTCCCTGGAATGAATGATGCAGGAAATATCTCAACTTGGGAGAACATATTTGATATGAAAGATTATGTTCATCCTGATTCATTAACTAATAATGCATGTACTGACATGCTAAGTGATGGTCGTGTTGACTTAGCATTTGATCACATTGCACCTGTTGGTAATGCATATAAATTACAACCTGCAAACTATGTAGTATTCCCTGGTCCAAAAGGAACTTCTGGATTAGCAGGATCTATCGCTGGATCTTTCGGAATTGGTATTGTTGATGGTTCGGAAAACACAGAATTAGCTGAAAAATTCATTAAACAATTTACATCTGTTGAAAGCATTTATGCTGCTGCTGTTGGTGCAGGCGGATTTATTCCTGCAGTAGAAGAAGCAATTGAAATGTTAACATCTGATGCAGAAGACACTGTAATTAAACAAGGATTATCTACTCTTGTAAATGCAACAGTTTCAGGATTAGAAATGATTCCTGAATACACAGCTGGTTGGGGAGAAGTTAAAAACGTTTATGATGCTGTTTATACTGCTATGAGAACTAATAGCGATGTTACAATAAGAATAAACGATATAGATTTTACTATCCCAGCAATAGCTTCAAAGGCTGATATTCCAGCTGCACTTGTTGAAGCGCAAAACGCTTTAGATGAAACTAAAAACTAAATAATATACTCTATCAAGCGAACAGGTGAGGAAGTAAAAGCTTCCCACCTGTTCTTATTTTTATAATTGAGGTGAAAGTATGAAAACAAAAATGGATGTCAAAAAAGCTATTAAAAGCCCTTATATATTTATACTCCCGACACTTTTATTTTATGCATCGTTTTGGTTAATGCCGGTATTTATTTCAATCGTTACAAGTTTAACAGATGTCGATGGAGGATTTACTCTTGATTATTTTAAAAGTACTTTTTCGGACCCATTATTTAAACGAGCATTTACAAATACTTTAATATTTGCATTTTTTTCTGTAATAGTTCAGTACGTTCTTGCTTTAGGATTAGCTTTATTATTGAACCGAAAATTTTTTGGATCAAAAATTATGTTTTTTATAATGTTAATTCCTATGGCAATACCACCTGCAGCTATTGCAATTCTTTGGGGAACTGGGTTTCAAGAGACTGGATGGATAAATTCATTCTTAGATGTGACTGGATTCCAATATTTAATTGAATGGATGGGACTTTCAGATAAAAATATACTGTGGACATCAATGGATGGTAATCAAGCAATATTCCTGTTGATAGTAATTGATACTTGGACGGTGTTACCATCGGTAATGATTATTATACTTGCAGGCTTACAAGGTTTTAACGAAGAATATAGAGAAGCAGCATATGTTTTTGGGGCAACTAAAAAACAAGCCTTAGTCGATATTGTTATCCCAATACTGAAACCTACTATTGTCACATCAATTTTGCTTAGATTAATTGCTGCATTACAAGTGTGGTTAATCGCAGTCTTAATGTTTGGATTTGGACGAGTTCCATTCCTTGTTGAGAGACTAGTATATTATGCAAGTAATAGAGGCGAAATAACTTCTGCAGATAAATTTGCTACGACCTACTCAATAATTGTAGTTGTCTTAGTTATGACTGTATCTATTAGTTATTTGAAATTCGCAAATAGAAATAAAAGGAAGGTGTAATAATGAGATTAAGTGTAAAAACAACATTATTTTATCTTTTTGCAACATTTTTAGTTTCAATTGTGATTATACCTTTACTATATTTAACAACAATATCTTTTTCATCTCAACTTGATTTAACAATGTATCCAAAAAGATTTTTCCCAAGTTTAGGATATGATCTTAAAGTTGAATGGATGGATGAACCTGAAAAGCTATACTATACAATATCTTTTAAAAATAATGACGGAGAGTATCAAGAACTGAACTATTTATCAGCATTTGATCGAGTCCAAAGATATTTTGATCAGCAACTTAATATTGTTAAAACAGAAGAGGAAATTCAGAAGGATTTCGAAGTTTCAAGAATGACTGGTGAACCAGTATATCTAAGATACAACAAGGATATATTTCAAAATTTCTTTAAGTTTTTTAGTGTTGGAGATGGTGCTAGAGAATGAATTTTTAATAGTATTCAAGCAGCATTATGGACAATTGGAATAAGTTTATCATTTGGAGGGCTTGTAGGATATTCACTTGCAAGACATAAAATTAAAGGTAAAGAAGGATTCGGAGTTGGTATGTTAATCGTAAGAATGTTTCCGATGGTTGCGATATCTATTCCGATTATGGTAATATTAATTAAGTTAGGATTAAATGACTCGATGCTTGGACTAGCCATTGTATATTCAATTCCTAATATATCGTTGACAGCATGGGTTACTAGAAGCGTATTTCTTGGTATAAATAGAGAATTAGAAGAAGCTTCCTTAATATTTGGTGCTTCGAAATTTCAAACATTTTACAAGATAACTTTGCCACTTGTATTACCTGCATTTGCAGCAGCGAGCATGTATGCATTTTTAGGCGCTTGGAACGATACTGTTGTAGCACTGATTTTATCTAATAATAGGCCAACGTTAGCACTTGCTATATATAAATCTGTTGGAGCATCATCATCAATACATTACGCTGCAGCAGGAGCATTAATATTAATTATTCCCGCACTAATATTTACATTTATAATTAAAAACTATATTAAACAATTATGGGGTGAATCATAATGAGTAATGAAAATAATAGTTATTTATATTTAAAAAATATTGCCAAAGTTTATGATAAAACTATTGTTGCTGTAAAAGAAATTAACTTGACAATAGAAAAAGGCGAATTTATTGTCTTTTTAGGTCCGTCTGGTTGTGGAAAAACAACAACAATGCGAATGATAGCAGGTCTCGAGGGTGTTACTGAAGGTGACATATTAATTGATGGAAAATCAATACTTCATTTGCAACCTAAAGACAGAGGAGTATCGATGATATTTCAAAGTTATGCAGTATGGCCTCATATGACAGTTTACGGTAATATAGCATACCCATTAAAATTACAAAAAATTCCAAAAGATAAGATAAAAGGCATCGTTGAAGATGTTGCAAAGAGAACAGATGTTGATAAATATTTAAAAAGATATCCAGATCAATTAAGTGGAGGGCAACGTCAACGTGTTGCAGTTGCTAGAGCAATTGGTATAAAACCAAAATTATTTTTATTGGATGAGCCATTAAGTAATCTTGATGCCAAATTGCGTGTTTCAATGCGTAGTGAATTAAGAAGAATACATGATGATTTAGGAGCAACATCAGTTTTTGTTACACATGATCAAGCGGAAGCCATGAGTTTAGCAGATCGTATTGTTGTCATGAATCATGGTACAATTGAACAAGTTGGAACTCCAAATGAAATTTATCATAACAGTTCATCAATGTTTGTAGCTAAATTTATTGGATTGCCACCTGCAAATTTCTTTAATGTAAAAGTTGTAAAAGAGAAAGATGAGATTGTTCTCGTAGGAAATGGTTTTAAAAAAACTATTAATAATGATTTAAAAAGTATTTTAAAATCAGATTATGTCGATAAAGAAATCGTGTTTTCTATTCGTCCTGAAGATTTCATTATTAATAGCGAAAACGCAACTATTGATGCAACAATTGATTTGTTGGAACCTCAAGGATCACATGCGATTATATTGACTGATATAAATGGAATTGAAGTTAAAATTACAACAAGTGACATCAAATTAAAAGTTAAAGATAAAATCAAAGTTGAATTAAGTGATAAATTTCTTTTATTTGACAAGGAAACTGAAAAGAGAATTGGAGATTTATGGTGTGAAAAAAGTTGAGTTGATAAGGTATAGCAAGAACCCAATCCTAATAAAAACGAGTAATGAATGGGAAGCAGCATCAATATATAACGTTGCTGCAATAAAACATAATGGATTGGTTCATATGTTGTATCGTGCAACTGATAAAAACACAAATGGAAGAGAATGCAAAGACTACTTAAACTACATCGGTTATGCAAAAAGCGAAGATGGGATTAATTTTAAAAGGAGAAATACACCAGTTTTATCTCCCCTTTACGGACAAGAACGAAGAGGATGTGAAGACCCGAGAGTTGTGTTTATAGATGGATTGTTTTATATGGTTTATACTGGTTTTGGAAATCGTTACCCTGGAGATTTTAAAATTTGTATGGCTACATCTAAAGATTTAATTAACTGGGATCGACAAGGAGTAATCTTGGATGAAAAGAATAAGGATGGTTCACTTTTCCCCATAAAAGTAGACGATAATTTTATATTAATACACCGAAGATCTACTGGAATTCATTTCACAAAAACTAAAGATTTTAAAACATATCATAATGACAAACTAATCGCTGATATAACGACAAATACATGGGAAAACTTTAAAATTGGCTTGGGTGGTCCTCCTATTGAAACAGAAGAGGGATGGATATTAATTTATCATGGAGTAAGTAAAGAACTACATAATGTCGGACGAAACATACCATATATGCAGTACTCACTTGGATTCATGCTTCTTGATAAAAAAGATCCATATAAAGTAATTTACCGACAAAAAGACCCAATCCTCATTCCTAAATTATCTTGGGAGAAATTCGAAGGATATGTTCCTAATGTTGTATTTAGTTGTGGCCAGGTGATCGTCGAAGATAAATTATATGTATACTATGGTGGAGGCGACAGTGTTACAGGGCTTGCAACGGTGGCGATGAAAGAATTTAAAGATATATTTAATAGATTAAAATTAGCAAAATAAAAATAAATAAATAAATAGACACTTCATACAAAAGTATGAAGTGTCTATTTTGATAAGAGGAGAACGAAGATTATTATTACAATTCCTATTGAAGAATATATTATTAATCAATAGGAAAGTCAATCTCTTTTAATATAATAGTGGAAATAATTGAGCCGAGATTCGAGTAAGATAAATTGTTTTTACCAATTTCAAAGTTTTCAGTTACACTTTGAATATAATTGCTTTTCTTTAACAAAGTATTCTTTATATCAATAGCGGCAGAAGCTATGAATTTTTCATCAACACCAAACAAATTTGTGGTTTCATTTTTAGTTAGTTCTGCATCAATACTAATTAAGTTAAATCCAAATTTTTTAATATCAGTTTTAAATACCGGATACTCATAGACTAAGATAGGTTTTTTCGCAAAAACTGCCTCCAATAACTGGTTACCCCAACCTTCAAAAACACTAGTAAAAGTAACGAGGTCGCATATTGTATAAATATCCCATAACGAGTATATTTTGTTATTGTTTTTATACCCGCGGTTATGATCTACAATATCATTGATGTAGTGGACTTCAATTGCAGAAGAATCAAGGTGATTATTCAAAATAAGAAATTTATCAGGTGTTAGTTCTTGCAAGCCCGCTAAAACAAAATGTATCTTTGTATTCTTATTGATTTCATTTCCGTTATATAGAGTTTGTCCATAAAGAAGGTGTAGATTTCTTCTAAACTCATTAAGGACATCGTAAGCGATTTCAATAGCTTTTCTTTCAACTATTCTTGTTGATTGTAAAAAAACAATGTCATTTTTTTTTATGTTTAATTTTGTTCTTAAATCACTATTATATGTGTCTTTTATCCAAAAAGGAGCGGTGAAATCAAACACATTTGGAACTACAAAAGCTTTCACACCAGTACGTTGGAATAATTCATCTTGTGCTATATGATTTATAACACAATGTTTTGCGTTACTAACATAAGGAAAGTATGTATCAAGTAATACTTGGATTTCAGCAAATAACGGGTTTGAATATCTATTTCTTTCCCAATGAAAATCGTGATGATGATAAAGTATTTCAACAATATTTTTTTTTGCGATGTTTCCAATTGCAATCCCAACCGGGATATTGAATCCTAGCGAAGATAAATTGTTTGGAATAATCAAATCAATTTTGTTGGTATTAATAATATCTGTCAATGCTATTTCGATTTTGCCTGCATATAAATTTATATCCTGAAGCAAATCTTCTTTTGTCTCGTAATCACAAAGTTCAGCAAATGAGTTTTTGTGAATTTTTTTATTGTACTCGCTTCTGTAATTCAACTCTTTAATGAAAAAATCCTTTTCTTTAGGCTTATTTCCAGATATGTAAACAACTTCATGACCTAATTTAGTTAGCACGATTTTCCATTTATCCATCTCTAAACTGACTCCATCAGTTTCATAAACTCTAAAGTGTAATAATGCTATTTTCATTTTATTCTCTCCTAGTGCAATTTTATAATTAAATACTGGTGAGCATTGAGTTTAATCTCGCTTGAAATAGCTTTATTGCTCACTAAATCTCTACCAGAGAACTCTGTAAAAAGAGTTATCTCTTTTTTACTAATATTAATTAATACTAGTATCTGTGTTTTCGCCTTTTGGTTAGTCCTTAATAAACTAAACACTTTTTTGTTTAAAAATAGAACTTCTTGATCAGCTAAAGGACTAAAAGATGGTTCACACTTTCTAATATTTAATAAGTGAATAAATTCATTTAGTATTATTGCTCTTAATGAGTTGCTATCGCTTAAATTAGATTCTAAGTTGATAAGATTAATTTTTTCTCTATTTATTCTTCGATTAATGTTTGATTTCTGCATACCAATAATGTCATTTTCAGAACCTAATAAACTATGGATATATATTCCAGGAATACCCTGTAAAGATAAGAGAATTGTTTGAGCTGCCATAAACTTATTTCTTTTTTCTAGAATTGTCATTGTATCATCACATAATGCACTTAAATAATTTATGTTTAACTCATACGGACTTTTTGAACCATCGGGATTATTTTTATAGCCAATACGGCCACCCTTTTTTAAGGTGTTAGAAACCATAATTTCTTTTTCCGCAATTGTTAAAATTCCTTCAATTGGTCTCATACCAATTCCATCATGGGAAGCTAAAAAGTTAAAGAAAGAATTATTTACTGATAAATCAGTGTTTTTCAAGCTGTCAGCCCATTTACTAAGTTTAGTAGCATCTTCACTCAAAAAAGTAAATAACGTTAGTGGTGGTAAAGAAAACTGGTATATTAGGTGTGCTTCATCATTCCCGTTACCGAAGTATGATATATTTTCTTCATGTGGCACATTAGTTTCACTAATTACTCTAGTATTTGGTGCACATTGATCGAGAACATTTCTCATAATCTTTACAATAGCATGTGCTTCATCTAAATGTATACAAGATGAATCATCCTTTTTCCAGATAAACCCAATCGCATCAAATCTTATGTATTTTGCACCATTTTTAGCATATTCAATCAAGATTTTTAGAATATCAATTAAAACTTTAGGATTACTATAGTTGATGTCAAGTTGATCTTCACTAAATGTTGCCCAAAGATTACGAACACCATTAGTTGTTTCATACTCGTAATATAACGGAAGTGATCTAGGTCTTACTACTTTAGAGTAATCCTTTGATGGATCACACTCGATAAAGTAATTTTCATAAGCAGGATTTCCTTTAGCATATTCTTTAAACCATTTGCTCGATTTTGAAATATGGTTAATTACAGCGTCAAACATTAAATCATAATTACTTGCTAGATTATTTATATTTTTCCAGTTGCCTAAATCAGGATTTATCTCTAAATAATCAACAACACTAAACCCATCATCTGATGTATATGGAAACATAGGAAGTATATGCACTGCGCTTACTGCATCTTTAATGTATTTATTAAGAAAGTTATTTAAAGTATCTAAAGGGACTTCGTTTTTCTGAATTATTGAATCTCCATAAGTAATAATCATACTATCATTTTCGCTTAACGGTGATAATCGTTCGTCTGATTTATTTTCTTCTATTAGTTTTTGTATTTGAAAATATATTTTATGATATTGTTTAGGATATAAAGATTTTAATAAAGTTATCATATATTACTCCCTATAACTCAATTTCATTTAGTAACAGTTTAAAGTATTTAGTTGGGTTATTCAACGATTCTTTTACTGTGGCAAGTTTAGGTACAATCGTATAGTAATCATCAATAAATTCGGACTTAACATTTAAGTCGATTTTACCAAATAAACCAATAACTTTCTTATTATATTTTTTTGCAAGCTTAGCAATTCCTTGTGGTGCTTTTCCAAACAATGTCTGCTCATCTAAATTACCTTCACCTACAATTACAACATCTGCTTCAATTATATGTTTTTCTAACTCTAGTATATTGATGTTCAAATCTATACCGGGTGTGACAGTACCATTTAAAAGTGCCATGCAGCCAAATCCAATACCACCAGCTGCACCTGCGCCATCAAAAACTGAGTAATCAAAATGAACTTCTTTTTCAATTATATTTGCAAAGTGCTTCATGCCGTTTTCGAGAGAAATAAGGTCTTTTTCATTAGCACCTTTTTGGATAGCATATACGTTTGTACATCCGTTTTTACCAAGAAGAGGATTTGATACATCTGTAGCTAAAATGAACTCACAATCACTAACTAATTTAATTAAATCAGTTACATCTATTTTTGTAACTAGTGGTAACAATGAACCACACATATGTTCAATAATCAAATCATCATAGTTGTAGTACTTAACACCAAGTGCTTGGAGTAAACCAGAACCACCATCATTAGTAGAACTACCACCAATTCCGATTACTATTTTTTTAACTGAGTTTTTCAATGCATCTTCTATAATTAATCCAACACCGTAAGAAGTAGTAATATTCGGATTAAGCTCAGATTGTTTTAAGAGATTTATGCCAGCTGCGCTTGACACTTCCAAATAAGCAATATTATTACATATTGCATACGTAGCTTTTATTGAATTTCCTATTCCATCTATAGTATCAATTGTATGGATGTTACAAGAAATGTGAGATGTTACTGAATCAATTAATCCCTCTCCTCCGTCGCTAATTGGTATTGCTTTAACTTGAATTCCGATAGCAATAAAATGTTCTGTTACAAGTTCTGCAATTCTCTTAGAAGACAATGTACCTTTAAAAGAATCTAATACAGATAGAATTTTCATAGAATCACCTCTTAAGCTGCCTTAATTTTACACAAATTAGCAATCAATGTACACAGTACACACGATAATTATTTTCTATATAATGTGAGAAATTTGTTACATATAACAATAGGGGAAAAAAAGAGTAAAGGAAATCCAAGATTGTTATCTATTTTTACACTAATAAATATTCTTGCATATGCGTCTTTAATTTTGGAGAATAGAAGTGAAAGATTAATCATTTTTTCATAATTGGTGCAGTTTTATGATAACAGTTATAAAAAGAATACAAAGAAAAAGCAGACTATGTTTTATAGGCTGCCTTTATTTTATAAAAAGTTTTACTAAAGTGCTAATTAATAAATAATTGTGTTAGCTAATGTAATGATTGTAAAGAACATAGAAACGAAGAATACTGCAGTCCAGATATTACCTGTTTTAAGAGATAATCTTCTAATTATGATTCCTGCGAATGATAAAGTAGAACAAATTATTAAAGGACCACTAAATACTATTTATTAATAAAAAATCAAAATTTATATTTCGAATTATTCATAAATGGTGTATAATAATCGTTAGGTTAGGGAAAATAATACGCACTTAACAGGTGTGTTTTTATTTTGATTGAAAGGAATGATAATATGAAGAATATCGTTCGAATACTAGGGATAATTAGTTTAAGTTTCGTATTAACAAGTTGTAAAGAAGAACTTGTTTGCGACGATGAAAATTATCAATTAATTGATAATGAGTGTGTTTTGATTGAAGAGGATATATCTTATACCATAACTTATCATATCGAAAGCATAGGCCTAGGTGATAATTTTAGCTTTGTTGATACTACAAAGGATTTGGATCAATACGAGTTAGAAACAGCTGAAATAGAAGGGTATAACTTCTCGGGATGGTATCGTGATATAGAACGTACACAGTCGTTTTTAGACTTCCCATTTACAGCTGAAGAAATCACTGATATTCATTTATATGCGACATTCATTCCCAAGGAATTCAATGTCACTTTTATAACGCCAGAGGGATATTCAACCGTTGCTTCCATGACTGTAGAATATGGTTCAACTATTGTTATTGATGATTATCCGGTTGATCGCAATTATATCTGGTATGAAGATGAAATACTTGAAACTATTTATAATTTCAACAATACTGTAAAAGGAGATACAACCTTATATCTCTTTTTAGAGGCAGTAGAATATTACATTACTTACTACGTAGATAATGTAGAATACGCTTACAATGAATATGATCCAGAAGATAGTACTATAGAACACCCAGAACCTCCTAAAGAAGGATATACTTTTTTAGGATGGTACCTAGATTCAGATTTTACCCAATCATTAACGGAAAACCCGATTGTCCCAGATGAATTTAATCCGAATACAGATTTATATGCGAAATACGAACGTAATCACTATACGATATCATGGATAATGGATGGTGTTCTTGTAATAGAAACAACTATAAGATACAATGATCTAATCACTTACTATTGGCCAGATAAACCAGGTTATACGATAGATGGTTGGTATACAGATAGTGCATTTACTCAAGAATATAGAATGCTCTATATGCCAGCAGAAGATATCACGTTGTATGCGCAATATACTTCACCATACGAAGTATTTCATTATACTAGTATCGAGGCCATGGAAGCTAATTACGAACCATGCCACATTGTTCGATTTACTGGTATAGTAACATCGATTGGTGAATATAGCTATTTCCTTTCTGATGGAACACGTAATGTAAAAGTTAGTAAACCCGAAATTGATGTCTCGATAGGAGACCTAATAACCATTGAAGGGTTCCTATATTATGATGGATATGACTCAATTAAGATTTATGCGGCATCTACAATTGAAATCTTGTTTACAGGAATGATTAATCCAATGCAACCAATGCCAGCAACCATCGAAGAAATTAGTCAGTTTTCACTAGACGATGCAACACATCTAGGATTACAGTACACTATAACTGGCACCATTCAATATTATCTTGATTTCCTTTCTATTGCAGATGGGGGAAATTTGCTTATCATAACATCGGATACTAATCATATCGCATTCGACTTTCTTGTTGCTCAATGTGGAAATACCGTTACGATAGATGTTAGTTACATAGGACGTCAAGGAATTTATAATGATCGAGTTGTAATGTTCATCGGAACCATTGATGATATCGAAATCGTTGATACTAAAGATAATCTCGAAGCAATCAATGAAGATTTACAGTGGTTTAATGACATGTATTCACCATACCTCTCTCGTAATGTCGCTTTTTTCTATTATGATCCATATTATGGGCCGAATGGTACAATATTTTATAACTTCACATCGTCTCATCCAGAATTCCTTAACGACAATCTTTTTATTTTAGAATTTCCTACTGAGCCAACTACAATTACACTTAGTTTTACTGCGACAAGAGGAGACATAATAATTGAATCATCTATCGAATTAATCCTCATTGAAGCACTTTTGCTAGGAGAGATTCTGGTGATGGAAGACACGAGTTTAGTCGCTACTAATGGAATCGTGTATGCAGTTGATGCTGATGGATTCTATATTTGGTATCCACCATTCATTGGGTACATATATGTAATAAATCAAACAGATAATTATAATCCTAAAATAGGTGAATATATATACATTCAAGGAAGTTGGATTGATTCGATATTCTATGCAGTAGATGCTCAAATACTAGGAACAGATTTCTTTTTTTCACCACATATTCAAACCGGTACAATTGAAGATGTATATAATGATGTATTTCCATATGGCTCTTTAGTGGAGTTGACAGTACTTGTTGAGTATGATGAAATTTCTGGAACTGTATATTTAAGAAGTGATGATGATGAAATATTTTTGGTGGTTGATGATTCTAGTAACTATGAAGATTTAATCGAGTTTCATGACATATATATAACCTTAATTGTCATTGTTGGAGTTGATAATAAAGTATTGTTTATTGGAACAATAGAAGACATAGAAGTTATAACAGTACCGTAAGATTAACAGAAATTTACTTTTAAAAAAATAAACACAAAAGACAACTTAGATAAAAGTTGTCTTTTGTATACTGAATGAAAATTAAACGATGATTATAAAATTAATAATAAGTTTCAACTAAAATTGTTTTAGCGAGCAGTATCATTATAAATAAATTATTTGCTTAAAGGTGACAATAGAAATATAATTAAATCAGAAGGAATATTGTTACTTAAGGGAGCACCAAGAATAAACACAAACTAAAATTACAAGAAATAAATCCCTTTTAGTCTTTTTTATGCTCTTTAGAGAAATCTTTTTATAAAAAAACAGGAGGAAACAAATGGAAATTAATGATATCTTAAATCAAGTTGACATTGAGGAAATTTATAGAACTGTTTTGGATTTAGAAGGGCCAAAATATCCTATTGATGACATGCCTGCTTTAAATGATGCTGCTGAATATATTTTGAATAAACTAAAATCTTATGGGATAGAAACCGAAGTACAGGAATTTTATTTAGATGGTTTTGATGAACCGTTTAAAAACTTATTTGGGTTAATTGGCGATCAAGCAAAACCTGCCATTGTTATCGGTTCTCACTATGACACTGTTAGAAATTGTCCAGCTGCTAATGATAATATTTCAAGTATTGCTGTTTCATTAGAAATTGCAAGAATACTTAGTAAAGTAAAGAATCCGCCTACAGTTATCATTGCAGTCTTTACTTTAGAAGAAGGACACCCAAGCTTTAAGAAGAAGATAGAACAAAAGTTCCATGAAAGTGGAATTTATGATATCAAGCATAGATTCACTAGCGCAAAGCTTTTTAAATTAAATAGAAAAATTAACCAGATGATTCGCGCAAAAAGGGCTCAGACTAATAATTTATTCGCTAAATTTAAAGAAGTATCTGATGAATTAAAAGAATCTTTGGATTCTATTGAATTGAAGCTACTTAATTCATATATTGAAACGATAAAAGAATATACAAACGAATCAAAGGAAATAGAGATGTATATTTGTGTCGGTAGCCACCAATATGTTAAAAAAATTATAAAGGAAAATATAAAGATATCTAACATTATAAATTATGATGTGTTAGGTTGGAGTTCAAATGCTATTGGTACACAAAAGAAACTACCAATTTCTGAGGAAATGAACCAATTTGTAAAACTTCATAAGACTGAGTTTAATAGTACGGTTGGTAATTTCATTGCAGTAATGGGAGAAAAAAATTCACAACCCATATTAAATGAATTCTTGAAACAATGCGAGAGCCCAGATATTGATATACCTTTCGTAGGGTTATGTATTCCTTTAAAATATGATGAAATCGAAAAGATGATTCCCGACGTACTTCGTTCTGATCACCAAGCTTTCTGGAAAGCAGGAATACCGGGGATATTTATATCTGATACAGCTAATTTTAGATCAGATTATTATCATACACCTGCAGACACATACGAGAAATTAAATTACGATGTTTTAGTGAAGATTGTTAGCGCTACTCTAAGAACACTATTATCAATTTCTCCCGATAACCTATAATTGCATTGATAAGCGCTTTGAATATGGGTGTTTCTTCAATATATTTAACCTAATAAGCACTAATATATGCTTGAATTGATTTAGAATTAACTAGAGAATCTTATTTCTTAAATATTTGATAATAACTTAAGAACTGATAAATATCGCACACAAACTAAAAAAGGCTTAATAAAGTCACTTTTCGTGTTTAAGTATTTAGTTTTATATGTTATAATAATGCTTGAAATTATATCTTTTAACAATAAAGGAGATATTAATAGAAAATAAAAAA
>CBDUWI010000006.1:0-14120 GCA_965370885.1 uncultured bacterium
AGAAGAATATAATTTTCAGGAGGTGTAAATGTGAAGGTGTACGCAGTCCACGAAAAAATTCAAAAATTCTTGAAAGCTAACCTTGAAGAAGGAATCGACATTGTTGATGATATAAAACAATGTGATTATTTAATAAGTGGGAAATACGTAAAAGATCAATATAATTCTGAACTAAAAGGAGTTATTATTCCTTACACTGGACACAATGGGATTGATTTAGAAGCAATCTTAAAAGATAATATAATGCTTTTCGCTACGACAAATAGATCTAAATATGTCGCTGAGAAAGCAATCACATTAACTTTGTCTTTACTAGGTAAATCTATAACTTATCACACTTTATTGAAAGAAGGGAACTGGTCACAGAGAAACTCTAATGATCGATTACCTTGGGTGAGTATTCAGGGATTATCTATCGGTTTATTTGGTTATGGTAGGATTGGAAAATCAATCCATAAAATGTTAAAAGGTTTTGATTGCGAGTTTTATACAATTGATCGCTCAAAAGGATATCCTGAAGACATTTTTTTAGTTAAAAATTTAACTAATTTAGTGCAAGTTAGTGATATAATAATTATTGCAACACCATTAAACGAATCAACAAATGGAATTTTTAATACTCAATTGTTTTCAAGAATGAAAAACAAGTATTTAATTAATGTTGGACGAGGGAAGATTATTGATGAAGAGAGTTTGTATAACGCAATTAAAAATTCTACTTTAAAAGGTTTTGCTTCTGATGTTTGGTACAATTATCCTAAAAATAAAGAAAATGTTCATCCATCAAATTTTCCAATATATGATTTTGAAAACGTTGTTTTATCAAATCATTCTGGCGGGTTTACGACAAAAACTAATCAAGAAGTTAATATTGCTATTTTAGAAACATTAAGAGAATTAAGAGATGGTAATTTTGATGAACAACTAGATTTACAAAATTTAATATGAGGTGAATTATGAAAAAAATATTATTAGCATTACTATTGTTAGCTGGAACACTTGGATTATCTGGTTGTTCAGAAGATATCGAAGAAGTGATTGATGACGAAGTC
Source organism: uncultured bacterium (assembly GCA_965370885.1). Classification (GTDB taxonomy): domain Bacteria; phylum Bacillota_I; class Bacilli_A; order Izemoplasmatales; family Izemoplasmataceae; genus JAFGXW01. Next base: position 1,053 of record CBDUWI010000006.1, read on the forward strand.
GTTTTTGATATTCCTGAAGAAGTATTTTTAAATCCTCAGGACTTACCATATGCAGAGTATTTAAGCCTTACAAATCCACTTGTGACTATTGTTGTTAGGGATATGGGTGAAATTGAAATTCAATTATTTCCTGCTTTAGCACCTAATACTGTAAATAACTTTATTAATTATATTCAAAGTGGTGTATATGAAAACAATGAATTTCATCGTGTAATCCAAGAATTTATGATTCAAGGTGGTAAAATTGAAGATCCATCATGTACAATTGCTGGAGAAATGACAAATAACGGATATGAAAATCTTCTTTTACATGATAAAGGAGTAATTTCAATGGCGCGCGTAGATGGAGATTATGATTCGCAAAGTTCACAATTTTTCATCATGCATAAAGTTAGTAGTTTCTTAGATAGTGAGTATACTGGTTTTGGTGGTGTAGTAACCGGTTTTAATATTTTAGAATTTATTGGATATCTAAATATTGAAGGAACTGAATTACCATCAGTCCCTGTTTATATAGACAGTATAACTGTTGAGCTATATGGTATTTTATATCCTGCCCCAGTTTGTATTGATTAAAATAAGTAGATTACAATTAAATAAGTAGAAGAGTAGATGGGAATTAATAATTTCAATCTACTTTTTTTATGATATAATAATTTGAAGGTGATTTTATGAAAAAGTATGATGAAAGAGAAACAATATTTTCGCGTTTAGGTCTTGAAAATGGGACTAAAGAATATGAAGAGTTCTACAAAAGAAACCCTAAATTAAAAGAATTTGATGATCAATTACGCGGTATAGAATTTAGACAAAGCTTAAAAAAAGACGATAGTTTTAAAAAACTTTTTTTCCCACTTATCACAAATAATAAATTGTTTATTAAATCATTTTATGAAACAGTTGAGAGTTTCGAAATAAATGAGAAACAAGAATTACCTACTTTGTTTTCAAAAAATATTAAAGAAATAACAAAATATTTTGGTGCAACAGATGTAGGCATCACCAAATTAAATGATAAATCGTTTTATTCGCATTCTGGAGGTTTAAGTGAATTTTTTGGGCTAGATAATTATAATAAAGTTATTAAACCCTCATATAATACAGCCATTGTTTTTACAATAAAAATGGGTAAAGAAATGATAAATAGAGCCCCTCACTTTGAAGAATTACTAGCTACAGAAGAAGCATATCTAAAAGTAGCACAAACAGGTGCTAGATTAAGTCTGTATTTAAAATCTCTTGGGTATAAAGCTTTTTTTAATAATTCAGAATATTACTTAGCACCACTTGTTCCCTTAGCATATGATGCTGGACTTGGTGAAATAGGGATGAGTAATCATCTGGTTACTTTAAATGATGGTGATAATGTTCGCTTAGGTGCCGTTTTTACAAATTTAATATTAGATTACGATTCACCTATTGATTTTGGTTTGAATGAATTTTGTAAGAGATGTGCACTTTGTTTAATGAACTGTCCTTCAAAAGCAATTACTCATAAACAAAGAGTTGTTAATGGCAGAAAATTTTATAAATTTAATGAAAATCTTTGTTATGATGTTTGGACTAAAGCAGGAACTGACTGTGGAATATGTATTCAAAGCTGTCCTTTTACTCAAGGAGTAGACATCAATAAAGTTAAAAATATGAAAAATAATCTTGGGCTAATGAATGAAATAATGAAAGATCATTTTGATAGATATGATCGAAGAAACTATAATGTGGAAGAACTTGACATAATAGTTCTAGGTAATAAAGATGATTAGAGAGATTGATATTCACGGTATGGTAGAATCTGATGCTATAAAAGTCTTAGAGAAATTTATTGTTAGTTGTGATGAAAACATAAAAGAAATTTTGGTAATCCATGGATATAGAAGTGGTGACGTTCTTAAAAGTATGGTTAGAAGTTCATTTAAATTAAGAAGTAAAAGAATTAGAAGAAGAAAATTGACGATGAATCAAGGAGAAACAATTTTAGAATTATATTGAGACCAACTATATTATACGAGGTGATTAAATGAAAAAGCGTAATCTTAATAGTATTATAATTTATGTAATTACTATTTCTATTATAGGATTTGCTACGTTTATATTGTTTGATAGTATGGGATCTTGGTTTATAATTGTCCCAATAATTTTGTATTTAGTGTTTTTTAGCTTTTTCTATTATATTGCTAAAAGTTTACAAAGAACTTCAAATAGTCTAAAAAGTAAAAGGGTTTGTAAACATTGTCAAAGTGAAATTGCTGATGATGTTGAAATTTGCCCTAATTGTGGAGCTGATCAAAGTGAAAAGTAGTTTTGAGGAATACGATGTATTTGAACCTAAAAAGAAAAAAATATGCACTATATGCCAAACAGAAAATGATATATTAGCAAGTTATTGCATTAGATGCAATACTGATTTACGTGATATTGTCTGCCCGGTTTGTAAAACACTTAATCCTTTCAATCAAAAATATTGCAAAAATTGTGAATCGATATTACAAAATAGGAAAAGATATTAGTGAAAGATTATAAAATATTTGTAATGGGTGGATTTGGCTTATTATTTTTAGGTGTTTTATTAATAATTGCAACATACTTTTCTACTTCATTCTTACTGTTTTTTATCGGTAGTTTTTTTGTTGTAATTGGTTTTATATTAGTTGTAGTTATCCAGTCTTTAAATCTCTTTTTAAAGGACAAAGAATTAGAAATAGAAAAGTTAAAAGAGATGGGTTTAACAATAGTAACTTGTCAAAATTGTCTAAAAGAGAATGTATTAGAAGATTTATATTGCATACATTGTGGAGAGAGCTTAGGTAGTGATAAAGATGATATATAAAAAGAACATTAAATTAGATTACTTACATACTTTTATAAGAAACCTAAATTTCACTCATGGAATTTGGATGGCTTTTCTAGCTCTTAAAGGATTTAATTTAATTGAAATAGGGATTTTAGAAATGGTATTTCATATAACTAGTTTAACAATGGAAGTCCCGACTGGTTTGATAGCTGATTTATATGGACGTAAATTTAGTAGGGCACTAGGGATTATCTCATTCTTGATTTATATAATTATTATGATCTTTTCAAATAGTTTCATTTTGATTTTAATCGGATTTATCTTCTGTGGTTTAAGTTACACTTTAGAATCCGGAAGTGGCGAAGCATTAGTATATGATTCTCTGAAATTAATGAATGAAGAAGACAAATTCATGAAGGTAAATGGCCGAAAAGAAGTTCTATATCAATTAGCTTCAGTGATATGTTTGTTTGCCGGTGGGTGGATTGCGATGGTAACATTTGAATTATCATTTGGAATTACTTTTGGGATTTATTTACTAGCTTTGCTAGTTACTAGCTTCATGATAGAAACGCCAATATTAAAATCTGAAATCATAAGTTCATTTAAACAAAAACTAATTGATCACTATTTAAAAAGCACAAAAATTATATATGAAAATAGACGATTATTTTACTTGATAATAATTGGTGCAATTATGGCTGCACCGATTACAACAATGTTTTTATATCTACAAATATATTTCACTGATTTAGATTATTCAATCGGACTTATTGGAACATTGCTTGGTCTTCATGCCTTATTTGGAGCTGTTGGTGGAATTACTGCATACAAGCTAGAAAGAAAATTCAAAGAAAAGAAAATTCTCTTGTTTATTCCCCTTTTAATGACGATTTCATTTTGGTTAATATTAGTAGATGAGATTATATTTATTCCATTTATATTATTAGGATTTTTTGATAGTGTGTTCTATGTTGTTTTGGGTGATTATGTCAATAAAATAATTCCTTCAGAAACTAGAGCTACTGTACTTAGTTTTAGTGGCTTAGTTTTTAGTATTGTTATGATTATTATATTTCCAATAGTTGGAATAATAGGACACTTAGTTAACTTGAAATTTAGCTTCTTGCTATTAGCAATCATTGTTTCATTGCTTTATTTATTCTTGCTTAGGGTATTAAGTAAAAATCATTTAAATCAAATTTAAAAGGTGCATATTTATTGCATCTTTTTTTAGGCAATTATTTATTGAGAAATAAACTAAATTTGTTATAATGATTAAGTAGAGTCTTGAGTGGAGGTCATGAAATGAAAGCTATTATCTTTTTTTCAATGAGTAAGAAACAAAATTCTCGTCATATTGCAAAAGCAATTGAAGGCGACCATTTTGAAATTATTAATATGGAAAAACCAATCAAATGTATATTGTGGGTAGGAATTAAATACGGTTATAAAACTATCTTTAATAAGGAAGTTCTTTTTGAGATAAAAGAAATCAATTTTGATAATTATGATGAAATTGTTCTTGTATCTCCTGTTTGGGCTGGAAAAGTTAATGCTTTTATGAATCAGTTTTTAAGAAAATACATTATTAAAAACAAAAAGATAACTATTATTGGCTCATGTGGTGGTGAAGGTGGAAACAAAAATTACTTTAAAAGTTTTGATGAATTAATTGATGAATCAAATGATATTATTGAGCATATTATGGTCCATAAAGGGACTAAGGTCTACGAAAGGAAGTGTAAACATGTATAAAATTATTAAAAAAGAAGCACTAAATCAAGATGTTGACTTGATGGTTATTGAAGCTCCTATGGTTACTAGAAACGCTAAACCAGGACATTTTATAATTATAAGAGTTGATGAAGATGGTGAAAGAATTCCTCTAACAATTGCTGGGATAGAGGGTAATAATGTAACAATTATTTATCAAAAACTAGGTTATTCAACTAAATTACTAGGGAAGTTAAATGCTGGCGATTATGTAAATGACTTTGTAGGTCCTTTAGGTAAAGAAACTCATATAAGAGATGTGAAAAGTGTGCTAGGTATTGCTGGTGGTGTTGGAGCTGCTCCGTTATTACCACAATTATGGGAATATAGTAATAGAGGAGTTAAAGTAGATTTAGTTATTGGAGCTCGCAATAAAGATTACATTATTCTTGTTGATAAATATAAAAAATATTGTGATAATATCTATATTGCAACAGACGATGGATCATTAGGTACCAAAGGGTTTGTAACAGATGTTTTGAAAGAATTATATAAAGAAAAAACGTATGACCACACAATAGCTATTGGTCCTTTGATAATGATGAAAAACGTTGTTGAATTAAATAAAACTTATGGATTATCAACAGATGTTTCCTTGAATCCGATAATGGTTGATGGGACAGGAATGTGTGGTAATTGTCGTGTTACGATAAATGATAAAACCTATTTTGCTTGTATTGATGGTCCGGATTTTCCGGGAGAAGGAGTTAACTTTGATGAGTTAATTACTCGTCAAGTTTATTATAAAGATGAAGAACATATTTGTAATTTAAAGTTGGTGAAAAAATGAAATTACCGAGAACAGTGATGCCAGTTTTGGATCCAAACGTTAGAAGAACTAATTTTGATGAAGTTGCTTGTGGCTATAGTTTAGAAGACGCAAAAATAGAAGCTAGTCGTTGTATCGATTGTAAAAATCCTCGATGTATTGCAGCTTGTCCAGTGACAGTAGATATTCCTGCATTCATTAAATTACTACTTGATGAAAAGCTAGATGAAGCCTATTTCAAAATATACGAAGAGAATATATTACCATCTATTTGTGGTAGAGTTTGTCCCCAAGAAAAACAATGTGAGGGAGCATGTATTTTAGGAATAAAAGGAGAAAGTGTTTCAATTGGAGCACTGGAGAGATTCTTAGGAGACTACTCTTTAAAAAATGATATTGTTAAGAAAGAAGAAATAGTTGACAATGAAATCAAGGTCGGAATTGTTGGAAGTGGACCAGCTGGATTAACTTGTGCAGCGAGTATGAGAAGACTTGGATACTCTGTAGATATTTTTGAAGCTTTACATGATTTTGGTGGAGTTCTTAAATATGGAATTCCTGATTTTAGATTACCGAAAGATATCGTTACTACAGAAATCAATAGACTAGAAGATATGGGTGTTATATTTCATAAGAATGTTGTTATTGGTAAATCAATTACGATTGACCAGATGTTAAATGAAGAAGGTTATCAATCGTTATTTATCGGAAGCGGTGCTGGCCTTCCAAGTCCTTTAAATATACCTGGAGAAAATTTTAGTGGTGTTTATTACGCTAATGAATTTTTAACAAGAGTAAATTTAATGAAATCACATAGCTTTCCAATTACTGCAACACCAGTTAAAATTGGCAATAATGTTGCTGTATTCGGAGGCGGAAATGTCGCGATGGATGCAGCGAGAACCGCTAAAAGATTAGGTGCAAAAAAAGTATATATATTCTACCGCAGAGATATGGAAAGTTTACCTGCTAGACTTGATGAAATACATCATGCTATAGAAGAAGGTGTTATCTTTAAGTTATTAAGGAATCCTGTTGAATTTATTGGCGAAAATTACCTTTTAAAACAGGTCAGATGTGAGGTAATGGAGTTAGGTGAACAAGATCAATCGGGTAGAAGAAGACCTATGCCAACAAATACTTTTGAAACATTTGATATTGATTCTTGTGTTATTTCCATTGGCCAACAACCAAACCCAATCTTAAAAGAATCAACTAGTGATTTATTAGTTGATAAATGGGGAAGAATAGTTACTGATAACCATCAAACTTCGATATCTGGTGTTTTTGCTGGAGGCGATGTTGTTAGTGGTGCAGCAACAGTTATTTTAGCAATGGGTGCTGGAAAAGACGCTAGTGTTGAAATGGATAAATATATTAAAGCAAAGCAAAGAGAATAACTTTGCTTTTTTAATTTGACAAATCCACTTAAAAAGTGTAAACTCATTTTAAGTAATGCTTTGATATTCAAAATAAATTATTAGGAGGACAAAATGTCGAAAATAGGATTAATGGTTTGTGGAAATTCAGGGATAGATTATATTGAACATAAATATGATATTCCCGTAATTAGATCTATATTATTTTTAGGGGAAGATGAGTACACAGATTTCGTAGATATTAGTGCGGAAGAATTTTATGAAAAACTTAAAGTTGATCCATCATTAACACCTTCAACAGCGCAAGCTGCAACTGGTGTCATTTTAGAACAATACGAAGAAGCTAAAGCGAAGGGATACGACGAGTTACTGGTTGTTACTATTTCAAATAAATTGAGTGGTACATATGAAGGTTGTATGTTAGCCGCAAAAATGATTGAAGATTTTAAAGTAACTGTTTTCGATTCTAAAAGTGTAGCTTATCCTGAATCGAAGATGATTTTAGATGCTGCAAAAATGAGTGAAGAAGGAAAATCTTTAGATGAAATTCTTAAACGTCTAGAATTCATTAGAGATAATCACTATTTATGGTTTAGTGTTGATACATTAAGATACCTTGTTAAGAATGGTAGATTAAGTGGTGCATCTGGATTTGTTGGCAGCTTACTTAAAATAAAACCGTTATTAGGACTAACTAAAGATGGAAGAATAGAATCAATGGAAAAAATAAGAACATCTTCCAAAGCTACTGCTAGAGTTATTGAAAAGTTTTTAGATGAAATAGACGGAAAAGAAATTGAACCATTCATAATTCATTCTCAAGCGCCTAAGAGAGCTGAATTTGTAACTAATGAAATTCTTAAAGCACGCCCAGATTTAAAAGAAATTAAAGCTTACCTATTAACACCAGTTGTTGGTGCACATGCTGGACCTGGAACAGTAGCAGTTGGGTACATCTTAAAAGCTTAATGCAGGAGGGGATAATATGGCTTCACCAAAGAAAGTAATCAATGAGCTATTAGTTGAAGTATTTAATCATATTTTAAGTATAGAAGGTGAATCTTTAAGAAATAAAGGGATAAAGCTTTCTATGAATGAAATTCATGTTCTAGAAGCAATAAAAAAAACATCAGAACCAACAATGACTAATATTGCTAGAAGATTAAGAATTACGATTGGAACGCTTACGACATCAGTGAATCGCCTTGTAGAAAAAGGATATGCTACTAGATACGGTGAAGATGAAGATAAAAGAAAAGTATTTATCTCTCTAACTAAAAAAGCAAATGATGTCTTGCAAATTCACGATAATTTTCATGATGAGATGCTAGATGCGCTTTTTTCAGATATGAAACTTGAGGAAGATGAATTATTACTTCAATCATTAGAAAATTTAAGCGAATACTTTAAAAATAAATATTAGTTTCAAATATGAAATGCCTTTACTTTAAACCTTATTTTTGATAGAATTATAACAAGAAATAGGATTTGTGGAGGTGTTTTTTATGATAAATTCTGATGTTATAAGAGGACATCTTGAAAGCGTAATCTTGAAGTTAATAATTGAGAAAGACCGATATGGATATGAAATATCAAACTGTATCACTGAAAGAACTGAAAATAGATTTAATATCAAGGAGGCTACGTTATACTCTGTAGTAGGACGCCTTGAGAAAAAGGATCTTATTGAATCATATATTGGGACAAAATCTTATGGTAGTAAAAGAAGATATTATAAAATAACAACATTAGGTAAAGCATACTATGATGAAAAAATAACTGAGTGGAAAGAACTTAAAGCTGTTTTGGAAACCCTATTGGAGGCGAAATCATGAAACGAATAACAAACTTCGTAAAAAACACATTTAAAAATATACCAAAAGAAGGAAAAGAAGAAATTATTAAAAAGGTTATCGAACAATTAGTCGAAAAAGTTGAAGACTTAGTAGAAAAAGGTTTAGATATAAATGAAGCTATTGATAAGACTGTCACTGAATTTGGTACATTAGAGGATTATTTTTTAAATTATGAAAATCAAACAAAGATTATAAAGGTTAAAAGAAGAAAAACATTGATACATTATAGAAATGATTTACTGTTTAGCGCTGTTGGAAGTGTAATAATTATTGGGATATTACTTTATATTAATCTTGTATATTTCCCTGGTAATTACTGGTTTGTTGTTCCGGCAATCGCCATACTATGGTGGCCGTTAGCAATAGGTTATAATTTATTAAATAAAAGAGAAAGTAGAAGGGATGATGAAAATGAGTAAAATAGCTGTCATAGCTACAAGTACAAGTTGTTTAGATTATTTAGATGTACCTGATAAAAATTTACGAATTTTAAGAATGAAAATAATTATGGGGGAAGAAAGTTACGAAGATTTTACCGAAATGACTGCTGAACATTTTTATGGTAAGTTATTAGCTAATGATAAACTAGTGCCTTCTTCTTCAATGCCGTCAATTGGTGAATTAGATGAAATGTTAAAGGCTCTTGAAAAGAAAAAATTTGATGAAGTAATAATTATGACAATATCATCGCAGCTTAGCGGTACACATGATGTTTGTTTAATGGCTAAAAACCAGTATGAAGGTAATTTAAAAATACATGTTTTTGACACGTTAAATGCTGCTGTAAGTGAAGGTTATCTCTCACTTGAAGCTTTAAGACTTATAAAAGAAGGTAAAGAAACTGAAGAAATTATTCCTTTTTTAGAAAAACTAAGAACAAGAAGAAAACAATATTTTATGGTAGATAATTTAAGATTATTTGTCGCAAACGGTAGATTAAGTGGAGCAAGTGGGTTCCTTGGTTCTATGTTGAAAATAAAACCTATTTTGCAAGTAAATGATGAAGGTAAAATTGTTCCATTTGAAAAAATTAGAACACAGAGAAAAGCTTTAGAAAGAATGGTTAAGTTAATTGTGGAAGATCTTCGCTCAGTAAAAGATTTCATTATTTTATATGACACGTCTGATAATTTAAATGGGATAATGTTTGTAAAAAATGAAATAGAAAAAGTATTCCCTAATTACAAATTTATTGAGGCTCCAATTACGCCAGTAATTGGATGTCATACAGGCGTTGGAACTGTAGGTATTGCCTTTTTTGATCTATCTTAAAAAAAATGACGTTAATTCGTCTTTTTTTTAGAAATAATTGCTTATAAATAATATAAATGATACAATAAATAAAGCGTTATAAACAGTTTGTTAGGTGATGAAATGAATACAAAAAGACTAATTACATTAAGCATACTTTTATCGATGGCAATTGTATTAAGCATTGTTGAATCATTTATTCCTTCTTTCACGATACCAGGTGCAAAATTAGGGTTAGCTAATATAATCACTATTGTCGTCTTAAATCTGTATACAGAAAAAGATGCTTTATTGATTGTAGTTTTAAGAATAATTCTTGTTGGTCTCTTAAGAGGAACAATTGGATTTCCAACATTTTTCCTCAGTTTATCAGGAGGATTCTTAGCGTTTTTGATGATGGTTACCTTTAAAAGACTTAAAGTGTTCTCAAGTATTAGTATTGGTGTAATGGGCTCTTTAGGACATTCAATTGGACAAATTGCTGCAGCAATTATATTATTATCAACGCCACAGCTAGTATATTATTTGCCATTTATTTTCTTAATAGCAATCCCAACTGGTATATTTACTGGCGCTGTTGCACAAAGATTTACGATTATTTCAAAAAGAGCAATGACAATATAAAAGGTGTTAACTTCAAACAGAAGTTAACACCTTTTTAATCAAATAACTCAATTAAATATAACTCTTCAAAATTCTCACTAAAGTAAACAATATCATCCATACCATACCAAATCGCTTCAAGACCGACAATACTATTAACAAATGTTATTCCCTCATTAAGGGGCATTAAGAATATAGCAGTTGAATAAATGTCAGCAAGTCCAGCATCTGGGTAAATTATACTAACACTTCTTACATATCTTTCAGGCATCAAGGTAGTAGTATGAATTATATGATGATACATTTCATCATCGACAAAATAATTTTGTTGGTAGTCACCACTTGTAACAAGTTCATCACCTGGTGCTAAATAAACAGTAGCGTAATAAGAAAACACATTAGTGGGATTTGTGATAGCTAAAATAAATTTATCGTTTTCTCTTGTAGGATGTTCACCACCTACAGATATATTTGAATTTCCATTATTTAAAAGATAACCTGTAATAAATTCGATTGAGTTTATGTATTCAACGATTATGCCGGAAATAAAACCTTTAGAAACACCACCTAAATCTAAACTCATAGATTCACTCATAGTTATTGTAAGATTATCTTTATCTAATATTACGTTATCGGGATTTGTAAATTCATTTGCAGTAATTAAATCACTCATTTCCGGCACTTCACAAACTCCATTTAGATTACAATCTTCGCGATAATTATGCCATATTGTTAAAACAGGTCCAAGAGCAGCGTTAAATAAATTATCAACCGTTGCTTGATTTTCTAATGTAAATTCAATTAATTCAAACAACTCAGGTGATATCGTATGTGTTGTTGTTGGATTGTCATTTATCGTTTTAACACTTATATAGCCTGGGTAAGTAGCGTATTTATCACTAATGTTATTATATAATATGATGATATTAGTAACTTCCTCAAAGATATTTGAAATCTCATCGTGATATTTTTCATCCTCATAATATACTTTTAATGTTACTAAAGTATTTAAATAATCAGTAAGGTATAGACCACATTCAGTAATATCTGTATCAGTTACGAAATCGCAGTAATCAGGCATAACATAATCTGGGATGATTTCATCATTCTCTTTGCATGCAGATAATGTGATAACTAATAATCCCAGTAATAAAATGCTAAAGACTTTTTTCATAGAATCAGCCCTTTCAAAAATTTCTTATGTTTAATAAAAAAACTGGATAACCAGTTTTTTTAATTATAATTTTCTTCGTGATATTCAAGTAATGCTTTAATAACTCTAATCATATTATTAGTTGAAACACTACTTCCTGCGTAATCATCAATCATGTCTTGTTCGTTAATTGTTACAGTGTTTTGAACTAGTCCGTGATAATTTTCGTTTGTGAAAATGGATATTCCCTCTAAATCAGATAGTGATTTCCCTACTAACCAAGGAATAAAATCTGTTTCAAAATCAATTAAAGTTATTCCAGCAGGAGTTGGATCGCTATCTCCCCACATCCCAGCAGTATAATGTCCGTCAATACCATCTTGTCCAAATGATATTGTTCTTACATCATTTGTATATTTATTTATTTCGACAAATGCAACTTGCCAATAATTTACTAATTGAGAACGACATGTACATGAAAGAAATGTTATTTGATACTTAACCCATTCCTGAACAGGTTCCTCAAATAGCAAATATGCAAATTTATCAGTTTCAGCACCTTCACCACTTATATGAGAAAATGGAATCATAAAATCAGTAGTTGCACTAGAAGTAGCGTCTCCTTCGATGCAACCTGCGCCAATACAAATATCAGAACATGCTGATAAAGTCAAAACAATAAATAAAGTTGTTAATAAAAGTAATAGTTTCTTCATAATTTCCTCCTGTTATCTCTTTAAAATCTCACATATTATTATAAAAGAAAAAGTTGTCAAAAGCAAACTAATTCTTATAATAAATATCTAATTTATTCAGCTTTTAATTCATTTATTAATTGAATTATTCCATTTAGAATAATATTATTGATATCAGCAACTTCTATATACCCACTATCCTCAAGATTTGATAAAGAGTAATATAACTCATTTATTGTAACACTATCAATAAGAATGAAATCTTCGAATAAATTTAATTGAATATTGTATTCGTTCTCTAAATCATAATCAGGAGTTCTTATCGAAACATCAAGTTCATCAATCACATCAAATCTAATAGATAAAATCTTTCTGCCCATATCAAAACTACCAAATACATAAAATTGTAAATCATTTTCTTCATCAAAATAGCTATTATAAAAAGTGTTACCAATAGTATAAGTAGCATCTCCTAGTACTTTATGCAAGCCACTGTATTCGTAGAAACCACCAATAACATAAACTCTTTCATATCCTAAATAATTTAATACATCTTTTAAATATCCTCCTCTAATACATCCATCAGCGTATAAAAATATCGCCTTATCTTTAATGAAAATATTTTCAAGAAGAGCTGAATTTAGTATTTGATCAGGCTCAAATTCATAAGCATCATTGCGATCAAAAGCACGATAATCTAAGTAATCAAAAAATGGGATAATTTCAAAAGAATAGATGAAACCAGAATGGAATACTGCTTCATAATTTCTTAAATCAACATATTGCACATCATCT
>CBDUWI010000007.1:0-13118 GCA_965370885.1 uncultured bacterium
GAAAGCTAATAGTTCTTCAAACATTGTTGGTTGTTTAATTGTTGCAGTAACTCCTTTTGAAATAGGTAATTCAACTTCAACTTTCTTTTGTAATATATCTTTATCAGGATAAGATACTGAATTAAATGTTTCAGATGCCTTGACTGATATCTGATAATTTTTCCCACAGTTACCACATTTAATTTCATAATTTCTAATGTCTTCATATGTAATATGATATAAACCATATAGAAGAGCATCTCGATCTTTTAAAGTAACATTTTTTAAAAAATCTTCATAGCTTTTAATTTTAGCAGGTTTCTTAACCAATGAATCATAAATACATTTGTTTAAATGTTCTGTAATTTTTGATGGTGTTAAAAAACTAGCTTTTAATCGTTCTTCCTCTAGAACGTTAAGTGATTTGGTGTGATATGAGTTATGTGTCTGAGGTGTAATGATCTCATATTCCGGATACTTTAAATCGACAAATGATGTAAACATAATAAATCTCCTTTCTTTTCAAATCTAATTATTTATTTTGACTTCCCCATTTATATTTAAACTTTTCTTCCTTTGTTTCAAGTCTTTTTTTCAATGATTGTAATGCATTATCTACTCTATCTTTACATAAACCTGGATCTTCTGTTTTTCTACATGTGGCTAAAGCTGAAGAAAGCATATTAATTTTTTTCTTTAATTCATCTATTGATACTCTTTGAATACACATTGTTCTTTGATTACTGATTCTTAGAGTTCCACAATATCGTCTTTTCTTACTTATCGTAGCTCCTATTGCTCTCCATAATACCCAAAAAGGACCACCAAGTATAGCTCCCAATGCTTGTGCCGTAACATCTTCTTTAACAATCTGTTCTATCATTTCGGGTTTAAATAACGATTCAATTTCAGCATCGGTTGTTTCTTTGATATATTCCAAAATATTTATCTTTTGATTTTTTGAAATATTTTTATTTTCATGCACAAGAACTGTACAAATTGTTTTTAAACCAATCACGATATTATCTCCTAAACAGCTTTGCTTATTTTTTTATTAATTTTATCCATTTTACTCTTTATTGTTTTTACACATTTTTCAGGGTTTTTAGTTAACCCACATTGAGTTGCTGCTCTTTTTAAATCTATAAGTTGAGCTTTATATCCTGCTAATTGAAACTTTTTCATACACAATGTTTTGTGTTTTCCTTTATATGTAGAACAACTTTTAGCAGCTTTACTATAAAATCTTTTATATATTTTAGCACTGACATAAATAGCTAACACTGCTAATAAAACGCCAGATATTTCGGCTGGATGTGCTTTAGCAAAAGTAGTTACTGCTTTAGAAGCAGATGTAGCTTGTTGTTTAAGATCATTAAATAATTTAGTAATTTTAGCTTGAAGCCCTACTACTTTTTTTGTTTTTAATATTGAATCTGTTTTTGGTAATATTTTCGGATTTACTTTTGGTTGTAGTTTTGATGTTGTACTTATATCGTACTTAGTTTTAAACCCACTAGATGCTTTCTCTTTTTCATAATATTTATTCGCTGCTTTTTTACCAGAATCTAACATAGCTTTTGTTTTAGAATCTATTTTATACTTACTAGGTTTTACTGGACCTTTTCCAGCATTCTTTAACATGTTCATTATACTATTTGGATTATCATCTTCTAACAAAGGGTTTTTAGTAGAAAATTTTGGAGCAAGAGAATCGATCTTTTTAGTAACATCATTAACAAGATCAACACCAAATATTTCATATATAAGATCTTTGTTATCTTTAATTTCTAATCTTATTCTTTCAAATAAAACTAATTCATTAAAATAATTAGATTCGTTTAACGGAAGCTCACCATCTACTATTAAAGATATTATTTGATAATCCGATGCCTCATTTGTTATAAATAACTTTAATTGTTTCTTATTTGAAGTATTTGAATTATCTATTAATAAGTTAAGAGTCTCTCTCATTGATAATAAAAATAAAAGAGACTCTTCTATTTTAAAGTTTTCTGCTATTATCATTATGGTGCCATCTTGGCTTTCATTTTTTGCATTTTAACTTGTAGATTCGAGATCTTTTTCTGAATAGGAACTTTACACTTTTCTGGACTCTTAGATTTAGCACAAGCCTTCATAGCTAATCCCAAATCTTTTACTTGAGCAGCAATAGCACTATGTTGATATTTTTTCATACACATAGTTTTAGCACTTCCTGCTTGTCCAGCACATGATTTAGCTGCTTTACTCATAAATCTCTTATAAAGTTTAACTGAAGCATATAGAGCTAATGCCGCAAGAGCAGCTCCACCTACAGCCATTCCAGCTTGACTTGTTACTGCTTTTTGCAATGCTGGGGCCGCTGCGATAGCTTTAGCTTTAATAGCAGCTAAGAAACCTGCTGACTTGGAGTCTCCAGAAATAGTCATTCCAAGACCACTCTTTTTCATATAAACACCAGGAGCTTTTTCCTCTAAAGCATTATCTTTAGTTGAAAGTTGAAATTCTAAAACCGGCATGGCTGAAGAAAAATCTGGATAAACTGTATCAACTTCATCAATAAATGTTTGAACGCTTTCACCCATATGTTCGCTGATAATATTATAATTAATTAAAACTTGCTTCTTTAAATCACTAAAAAGTCTGACTTCGTTAGTAAAATCGTACTTTTCATTTGGCATTTCTTCATGCATTAACATATGTATAATCTCATAATCAGAAGCTTCATTCATTAAAAAATTCTTCAGTTCGTTTTTATGATCAACTGAAGATGCTTCAACCATACAAGATAATGTCTCTCTTGCTGAAAGTAAAAATAAAATAGATTCAGCAATATTTTGATTTTCTGTAATAAACATAATAACTCATCCTCCTAATAATTTTTTATGATGCTGATGAAATAGTATTACCATATTGTTCGATAACATTAGCTTTAAGATTATAAATATTATCTGCATAACCTTGGCATTTATCTTTAACCCAATCTTCGTGCCATACATAATCAACATTAAACTCAATTTCAATATCTAATCTTCCAACTGTTTCAACATCACTTGTAAATAAATCTTGAGGATCTTTAGTTGGAAATAAACCATCATAACATGCATAATATTCAACAGTTTTTGCATCCGGAGCTGTTGTCCAATAATACATCAACCCTGCATAAGTTGATTTTGAATAACCCATTCCATCAGCAGATTCTACTAAATTAGAAACACCTGTTCTATAATCTCTAATCATCTTTACCCACCCATGCATAATATTGAACACAGGGAGTTTATTAAATTCTAAAAATTTAACTGAAACACTGTTACCGTAATCAATGTTTCCAGGTACGGCAAATTTAACCCCACCTAATCCAGTATATTCGACTTTGTTTAGTGTTCCACCAGGCGGTGTTACTGATAAACATGAGCCAGCTAAAAGATTTTTAATTTCTCCATCCTCAATTCCACCAGAGTAATTAGCCAATGATGCTGGAAGTTTTGCAAAATATATAAAGTGATAACCAGTTAAGTATGGATCAGCCACACCTGCTACTGTTCCTCCAAAATTACGACTTAACCGATTGGTTGTTGCGTTAACAAATGAATTCTTAATTGCCATCTTATTGTTCCTCCTAAAATAAATAAACCAAAACTATATAGTTAATGAAAATTTATAATGACCGCAATCCCATATTCTATCATACCCTTCTTGTTTTCTTAAAATATGTTCTGGAATATTTTTTGGGTCATCTTTAGTTTTTCTTAAATTATATCTATGTATTCGTTGATAATTAGCAATATACCAATAGTTTGGCTTTGTAATATGTTCTAATTTAAATCCTAATTGGTAATATAAATTTCCAGTCGACCATCTTAAATCAGCATAACTAAAAATTTGTTTCCAAGAATAATTTCTCTTAAAATATGTTAAAATCTTACTAGCAATACCAGGAATATGGTAATCAAAATCAGAGCAAAACCTATTTAATTCCCATATACCTTCCTTTTTTTTTGAACCTTTTGAGGGGTTTCCGTAAGAAAATGTCATAACAGAAATTAGTTTGTCATTATAAAAAGCACCCAATTTTATAGTTGATGAATCTGCTCCTTGAATATGATATTTTTTTAAAAATTCATTTTTTTCATTTGGGGTAATTTCTTTAATTTGACATTTTCTTGCATGTATTCTTTGTGAAGTTCTTGCACCAAATAGATTTTTTAATCTACCTTTTACTATATCTCTTTTAAATAACCATTCATCTTCAAAAATATGAATAAGCCTAATTCCTTTCTCTTTACATTTATTTGTTTTTTTAATATGATAATAAACAGGATCTTTTAATCGTTCTTCAGAATGCCAATGTAATCCATCATATTCAATAGCATTATTATTGGCTATAAATAAATCAATTTCTTGTGGAAAAATAATTTTCTTACTATTTTGTATTATATTTTTTATACCTATTGAACAAAGAAAAGAAAAAATTTCATCTTCGGGTATGCTTCTATTACTTGGTTTATAACAATAAGGACACTTCTTCCCCTGTTGAATATAATTCCATATAGATGTGAATTCTTTTTCACACACCAAACATTTAAATGTTGATTCTATATGGGCTCCTTTATATTCTCCTAATAATTCTAATTTTTCATTCTCTAAAACTATATCTATCACTTCCTTCTTTGTATGTTTTAATCTGGTATTGGCTGCCTTCTTTTTGAATTTATCAAGTTTCATTGGATTGCATCCAAATTTAGAAATAAAAATTTGCTCGGTTCGTTCTTTAATTTCATCACTACGATTTGCTATAATATTTCCATATAACTTAAGATTAGTTTGTTCTCTTTTTTTTCTAACCTTATTTATATCATTTGACGCATATGACTTTTTAAATATTTCTTTTCTATCTTTACATTCATTAGAACATTTCAAATTACAATATTTTTGATAACCATTCACCAAACTTTTAAATTTTGGTTCTTTCCCACAAAAATTACAAATCCCCTCTCTTTCTTTTTTTAAAAATTTATCATAGTAATCTTTGCTAATTATATTATGAATCTTTTTAATATGTTTAGAAAGACCATTATACCCAATAAATTTTTTCCCACAAATTTCACATTTTACATACTCTATCATATATTCATCCTTTCATGAATAGTTCCATCTAAATCTATCATTATTCTTTTTTTGTCAGAATTTTTCTTTTGTTCTGATACAGTTTCTTCTTCATCTTCAGACTCGTCAGTTGCATAATTATCCACTGGAAACATTGATTCATCAGTATGTATTTTTTCTAAAAAAGAGTTAATTATATTCATTTTAAATTGTTCTCCAATTTATATTTTGTTCTATATTTTTAAGAAGGTTAGTTTCATTAAGAAAGTTGTTTCTATATATATTAATAAATGAAAAGGAATTTTTAAACTTATTTAAAAGGAGGAAAAATGACAAAAGAAATACCATATTATTTTAAAATGGAAGAAATGACTATAGAAGAAATAATAAATTTGAAAAATGCATTAGATAATAATAAAAAAACCGGAGGTGTTAATTTTCAAGCTCATATTGTTATGTATATGCAAGTTCCTCAAGTAAAAGTTTCGGGAACTCATTTTTATGAAAGTCAGAAGGAATTCTCACAATTTTTTAACGATATTAAAAAACTTAAAATAGATCCAAATAAAGGAGACTGGTTTGTATGAAAGCTACACCAACTTATATTATACAAAAATTATGTGATTTTGGTTATGACACTTATATTGTAGGTGGTGCAATAAGAGATTTATTAGACGGTAAAAATCCATCTGATATAGATATTGCAACTTCGGCAAATATAAATCAAATCAAAAAGTTATTCAAAAATCATAAATTAGCAGAGGGAGGAACATATTTCAAAGTTTTATTTGTTGATGGTATCGAAGTTGCCACATTCAGAAAAGATGTATATGAAGGTCTTAATGATAAAAATGTTCAAGTTGTAGAAGCTAAAACTATACTTGAAGATCTTGCAAGGAGAGATTTAACCATCAATTCAATGGCCTTCTGTCAATTCACCGGAGATGTAATTGATCCTTATAAAGGACAAGATGATCTTAAAAAAAGACAAATTAAATTTGTTGGAGATGCAAGAAAACGAATATATGAAGATCCAAATAGAATCATTAGAGCATGTAGATTTTTAGCAGTTATTGATGGAATGTTTGATCCAGAAACAAAGGCTTCATTAAAGAATATGGCATATTTAATTAAGGATTATGTATTTCCTGAAAGAATCAGAATTGAAATTTTAAAAGCAATGAAAACTAGATATGCAAGTGTTTTTTTTAATGCTTTACATGAAATTGGTGGCTTGCAATATATACTTCCTTCTTTAGATTGCTGCTATTATTTTGATGTTCATGGAAAACATCATAGAGAAACAATCATTACACACTCTCTATTGGCTGGGGATAACATTTCAACAAAGTATCCTTTAATTAAATTGGCAGCATATTTACATGATGTTGGAAAACCTCAAGCATGTAGATATAATCCATTAACTAAAAATGTCAAATTTACTGGTCATGAGAGTGAAGGTAAACATTTAGTCATAGATGAACTGACAAAACTTACTTTTTCAAGTAGAGAAATTGAATATATATCAACTCTTGTAAGATTGCATATGCGAACCTTCTCATCTGAAAAATCAATAAGACGATTAGTTCATAGACTAAATGAGCATGATATTGAATTTAGAGATTTATATAGATTAAAACTTGCAGACTCTAAAGCCAATATTAAAAACGGACCATTTCCATATCAAACCATTAGAGCAGATTTTGTAAGAATTGAAAAAGCTTTAAACACTAAATCTGGAAACAGGTTTGATGAATTAGCTATTAATGGAAAAGATATTATGGAAATAACTGGATTAAAACCTGGACCAAAAATTGGTCAAATTAAAGATCTATTATTAGAAATAATATTAGAGAATCCAGACTTAAACGACAAAAATAATCTAAAAGAATTCATACATGAAGGTATGGACATAAAGGAGTTAACTAATGTCAATAAAAATGCCAAAGGGATTTAAATTAATTTCAAGGTTTCGAGCTGGCAGCCATTTGTATGGAACGAATACCCCTGATTCAGATATAGATACAAGGGGGGTATTCATTCCATCAATAGAATACTTTTTAGGGGTTGCCCAACGAACCACAGGATATAGAGATAAAATAACTGATACAGAATATCATGAATTGAGTCATTTTTTTAAACTTGCATTAAAGTGTAATCCAAATATTATTGAATATTTTTTTATTCCAACTTCACAGATGATAACGTCATCTAAAGAATGGGATTTAATCGTTGAAAATAAAGATCTATTTTTATCAAGCAAAGCTAAACATACTTTTACAGGTTATGCATTTTCACAGATGAAAAGAATTAAAAATCACAGAGCGTGGTTATTAACTCCTCCAAAGAAAAAACCTGAAAGAAAAGATTTTGATTTACCTCCTCATAAATCTCTTTTATCAAGAGATAAAATTGGAGCGTTTAATGAAATCATTGCAAATTACTTAAAACAAATTGGCGCTTATCATGAGTTAAAAGATAATCTTCTTGAAATGGAAGAGGTTCATAACTATAAAGCGATTGTTGAAAATACAAGTAAACTTGATTATAAAGCAGTTGGCACAATTGTTCCTTTAAGTGATAATATAATGTATGCTCTTGAAAGAGAAAAAGCATATTCATCAGCGCTTATGCATTGGACTCAATATCAAAATTGGTTAAAGAATAGAAATCCTGCTAGAGCAAAATTAGAAGCTAAGTATAAATATGACACCAAAATGGCTTTACATTGTTTTAGATTAATGTCTGAGGGAGAAGAATTATTAAACAAAGGAACAATTACTTTTCCAAGACCTGACGGAGAATTGCTTCTTGAAATTAAAAATGGAAAATATAAATATAATGAACTAATAGAAAAACTCGAAAACATGGAATCTTTTTTCGAGGAATTATATACCAAATCTTCACTTCCAAAAAAACCACAACTTAATAAAGCTAATGATTTATGTGTAAAAATTGTTAGACAATATATAAAAATATAAAAATAAAAAAGGAGAAAACAACATGAACAAAAAAAAATTATTAATAAAAATCGTAGAATTTATTTGTAAAGTAAATGTAAAATATAAAGAATCAAAGATTGGAGATTTGTTAATATTAGTTCCACTTACTGTAATGATTGTAATTGGACAACTAACTGCTCTTTCATTTATACTAATATTATTAGTTTTAAGAGCTATATATGAATTTGGCATTCTTGAAAGATTGGGGGTTATAGATGAAGAAGAAACCAACAAAAATGATAACCAAGATTTTGAAAACATCAGATAAAAGTTTTATGATTGGTCAATTTGATAAACGATTTGCCAATAATAAGTATGAACTCTTATTTAACAGTCAAACTGGTTTTGAAGTATTGAGAGGAATAAATGGAAACTCTGACCCATTTCAGTTAGAGTTTCTATCCATGTTAGATGTTGGAATTATGGGACATTGTATAAACAAGTGTGAAATTTGTTATCAAGGTCGTAAGTATGAAGATAATATGACCCTTGACAATTTCAAAAAAATAATAGACGAATCAAAATACCATGCAAATCAAGTAGCTCTTGGTGGTAGAGGAGATCCAAATCTTCATGAAAATTTCAAAGAAATTCTTGAATATTGTCGAGAGAATAATGTTACTCCAAATTATACCACAAGTGGAAATAATTTAACAGATGAACAAATTGAAATATCTAAGTTATGTGGAGCTGTAGCGGTTAGTGAAATTTTTTCAGAACAAATAATAAAAGTAAGAGTTCGGAGAAAAATAAATGATTCAAACAAATCAGATCTGTGATTATGGTTGTGGGCAACCTGCTAAATATCAATTTAAAAATGGAAAATGTTGTTGTAACCAATATGTGTTTGGTTGCCCAAATCGGAAAACTACAGGAACTAGAGCATGGAATAAAGGTTTGAGTAA
This sequence comes from uncultured bacterium, assembly GCA_965370885.1. GTDB lineage: Bacteria > Bacillota_I > Bacilli_A > Izemoplasmatales > Izemoplasmataceae > JAFGXW01. The sequence continues at coordinate 8,996 of CBDUWI010000007.1, forward strand.
AAATACTGATAAACGAGTTGCAAAAAATGCAAAAAATATGAAAGAAACCAAACAACAAATGACATTTATCGCATGGAATAAAGGATTAACTAAATATGACGATAAACGAGTTGCAAAATATACAGAAACAATGAAAATTACAAAGAAGGGTAGACCAAATTATAAAAATAGAAAACCCATATCTGTTAATGGAATTACTCCAGGTAAATTAAGACATCTATTTAAAAAATCTCTTTATACAGAATGGACTTACCCAATACTTAAACGGGATGGGTTTTTATGTAAAAAATGTGGTAATTCTATTAATTTAGAAGTTCATCATATAAAACCATATCGTGAAATATTTAATGAAGCTATGAAAGTCATAGGTTTAAATATAGAAAGTTATCTAAAATGGTCTAAAGAAAATATTAAAGAATTAGAAAAACAGATTAATAAATTACATACATTAAATTTAGGGATAACGTTATGTAAACAATGTCATGGAGAAGAAGATGAAAATAGAAAACGATTTTTACAAAAAAAATAAAACAGAATGGGAAATTGTAAATATTAATGATCCTGAAGAAAAAGGGTATAAATATAAAACAATAAAGAAAACAAAGTTAATTAACAGACCTTATACATATAAAGCATTAAAAATGCTTATAGATGCTAAAATAAAAACTAATATTCATTTTGTTTATTCTAAACTAACGCATAAAAGAGCTATTGATATACTTAAAGGAAAAGATGTATGGAATGGCAAAGTAGAACTTGAAAAATTAAATGCAATTATATTCTTGTTATTTAAACCTCAAGGTAACGGAAAATTATTAACAAATTGGATTCCTTCTTACTCTATGATTAAAGAGTTTTCAGAGTTAATTATAAAACCTTCTTGTAAGGTAAAAGTGGGTATGGATTCCTGTCTTGTAAATCATGTTTTGCAATATGTAGAAATGGATGATATGCAGAAGATGTCCGTTGACTCATGTGAAAGTTCTAGGATGTCTGTTTATATATCTCCAAGTATGCATCTCATTCCTTGTAGTTTTGCAGACCATGAAAAATGTGGTGTATCCTTAAAGAAAAAATCTATTTTTAAAGTATGGAATACTGCGCCTGAATTTAAAAGATTTAGGAAAATCTTAAAGAAAAATCCATACACATGTCCAGCGGGGTTTTAAATGAACGGTAAATAATGGAGGGGTAAATTAATACCCTCCATTATTTTTTATCTAGTTTTAACAAATTTTAGATTTCCACAATCCCATATTCTATAAAATCCTTGTTGATGTCTTAAGATATATTCTGGTATATCTCTTGGTTCATCTGGACGTTTTCGTAAAGAAAATCTATGAATTCTTTTTATGGTTTTACTATCAACATACCAATAATTTGGAAGCGATTGACTGACTAAATCAAAACCAAGCTTATAATATAAATTACCCACCGACCATCTAAGATCGGCAAAAGAAAATATCTCTTTCCAATTATAATTTCTTTCAAAGAAAGATAATAATTTACTTGCTATACCAGGAATATTATAGTTTATTTTACTAGCAAACCTTGATAATTCCCAAACATTGTACTTAGTTGGATCCCCTCCTTTTGAAATATTTCCTAGTGAAAATGTCATAACAGATACAAGTTCATCATTATAAAAAGCTCCTAGTTTAATTCTTGATGTATCAAATCCTTGAAGATGATTTTCTCCTAGAAATATATTTTTTTGTTTATGATCAATCTCTTTAATAATACATTTTCTTGCATATATTTTTTTACTAGATATATTAAATTTATTTCTTAATATAGATTTAACAATATCTTTTCTATGTATCCACTCATCCTCAAAAATATGAATTAAAGATATTCCCTTTATATTACATTCTTTTGTTTTTATTATATGATAATTCATAGGATCTTTTAAAACACATTCTGAATGCCAATATATACCATTATATTCAATAGCAAATTTTGTAGATGGAATAAAAATATCTAACTCTAAAGGATACCCAGTTTTTGGATTTTTTATAATTCTTCTATCTGAAGTTGTAACATGTATATTAGGTAATAATTCTTTGATAAATAAATGTAATTTTTTTTCTTCTTCAGAAACAGTTTGTGAAGGTCTGCAATTTGGGCACTTTCCATACCCCATGCGTAAAAGAGTAAATTTAGTTGAAAATATATGATTGCATTTTTTACATTTAAATTTTACTTTATCACTTATATGATTTATATTATTTAAATTAAGGATTTCTACCTCATAGGACGATTGTTCTTCTAAAATTTTATTCCTGATATATTTTATATTTGATTCTCTAGCCCCTTTTTTAATTTCTGGTATATAAGTAATTATTGAAGGATGATATTTATAATATCCTCTTTCGAGACAATCAAATGTTGTCTTTAAATTTGAAATTGGACATGTTCCTTCATTATCTTTCTTAAAGAAAAAGTTATAATAATTCTCTACAGATATTTTATGTCCTCTTTTTACATGTAAAGATACAGAACCGATAGAGAAAAATAATTTGCCACATATTTGACATTGTGATTTATTATTATGATTTATAGTTAAAAGTCGTAATGTATCTATAAACTTTCTTTGCCAATATATTAAGTTTTTTCTATCATTGACAGTTTTTTTATATTTTTTTATTCTTTGATTTTTATTAACAAGTGCAGGATTTAATACTCCGTAATTTTTCTTTATTGTATTTTCTTTTTTCTGTTTAATTTTTTTATCAGCTGAACAAGTCCCTTTGCCATAATACTTAAAATACCCTTCAACTAAATTTATAAAATTAGTTTGTTTTCCTGTTACTAAACATATTCCCTCATCATCTTTTTTAAAATATTTATCATAATAATCTTTTATTTTTATATCTGTATGTTTTTGAGATATATGTTTAGCCAGTCCATGTTTATGTTTAAATCTCTTATCAATACCATTTTTTTTACAAATTTCACAATATACTGGTAATTCATAATAACCAGATTTTCTTTTAATTTCTTCTTTTTCTATTTTTCTTTCATTTCTTTTCTTTTGATAATTCTTTTTTCTTATTAACTTTGCTTCTGGTATTTTATTTCTACAATGTTTACATACATTGTTGATGTAGCCTTTAGAAATACTAGCAAATGCTGTTTCTCGCCCACAAAATTGACATATTCCTTCATCTTGCTTACGTAGGAATCTATCATAATATTCTTTTATAGAAATTTTACATTTAGATTTTGGGTGAGTAAGGTGGGAAACAAGGCGGGTAACAGATTCAAATTCTCTTCTACATAATTTACATTTATACATATTTAAATCTCTCCTTTTTAGAATTTATCATTTGTTCTAAAAAGGAAAGATGTTTGCTAAAAACTTTAACTATTTAATAAAAAAGTTTAATTCTATTTTCTCGACCACACGTGTAGGCTGTAATGTAACGTCAACATGAAAGATCTTAGTCTTTCTCTCATAATCGGTTGCACCTACATCTACTGTGTATGAATCCAATCCTCTGTTTTGTTTAATTACTTCTAAGAAGTCAACAATACTTCCAGCAACTTGACCCCATGTAATTTCATCATTTTGCTCGTAAACAAAAAATCTACAGTATTGTTCTAAAGCTCTCTTAGCATATAGAACAAGCCTTACAATATTTAGATCTTGTAATGCACTTGGTTTCGCTTGTGATGTTAATTGACCCCACACCACATGTCCCTGAGCAAATTTAACAATTGGATTTAATTGTTTTAAATACATTTGATCTCGTTGACCCAATTTAGGATTATATCTCATTTCTTTAATTGAATCAATTGAAGCTCTGTTAAATCCTGCAGCAGCAAACCATAATTCAGCAACATTATCATTTCTTGGTAATAGATATGCCATATGATATACTGGAGAAAACCATACATCCGCTCCAGTAAATGGATCTGATACTTTATTAAATGATTCATAAAGAGAAACAAAATAATTATTAAATGTATTAACATTATTTCTAGCAGTCATTGCAGTTCTGTAACTTGCATTATCACCATTATCTAAAATAGCAACACAATCACGTCTTGTTGTACATAAACTACTTATAGCTGTCTTTACATCTGCTGGATAACCAGCATCATAAACAAGTGTAAAGTA
>CBDUWI010000008.1:0-12751 GCA_965370885.1 uncultured bacterium
CCTTCTAAACGCAATAATTCTGTAAATACTAAATTGGAAAACAGTGTTGAATCAAAGACACAAGAACTCATATGACGTGATTTCCACATCAATAAAAATAGTGATGAATAGAAAGCATTTTGACTTAATAAAGCGAAAGTTTTTTGGTCTTCATAAAATAATGGTAGAAACTCATTATTTTCTACTGGTTCCTCTACTAAAGGAACATTGTAATGCTCTGATAATAGTCTTGATAGCGTTGATTTTCCCGAACCGATTGGTCCAATGATTCCTACTCTCATATAGATCTCCTTTATAAAAAATTATAAATCAATTATATCGAAATTCAGATGCTAAGTCAAAGATTTTTAAGATAATTGTCGGTTAATAATGATATTTTTTTTCATCTAATTAGGTTGTTTTTTCTAATGTCCTTAATTCTATCAAACGCTTTTTTGTAGACTAATTTAATTCTATCTTCTGAAACAAAGTTAAATACTTCATCTATCAAAAACCATCTAACTCCAGAATTTTCATCCTTATTAACTGTTAGTTCTTCTGATTCATCAGCTATTATTAAGAATGCTGCATTCAAATGAATATGATCTGGCACATATTTATCATTTTTATAGTGAGTATTCACATAAATCATATCTAAACATAGAATATCTTCACTATATAAATAGATATTCTTTATACCAGTTTCTTCCATAGTTTCCTTTAAAGCTACTTCAAGGAGATTTGGATTACCATCGTTATGTCCACCAACCCAAGCCCATGAATTATATATATTATGATGTGCAAATAGAACTTTTGTCATATCCTTATTAACAACAAAAGCTGATGATGTTATATGAGCAACCAAATTACTCCTATCTAATACATCACCATTCCTTGATATAAATTCCATAATAGCTTTTTTGTCTACCTCTTCTTGAACGCATTTTGGTAAATAATTTTCAATCATTTCTTTATACATTTTTTATGCTCCCTAACTTCAGTTTTCTATTAATTTAGTCGTCATTTTTGTACTATGTCTCTTAACGTAAAACCATTCTTTATTTTATTATACTATATTATTCTTAAAGAAAATAATTAGAATGAAAAATATATGTTTACATAAAAAAAAATGAAAGAATTTTCAGTTAAATTCTCTTATTTTAATTTGTTGTAATATTCTATTCTTTTGCATATGCAAAAGAATCTAAAGTAAATACTTTATAACAATACAGTAAAATGCATATCAAAAAAATAATTTATATGCTAGAAAACCATCTATATTTTAAACTTGAGATTGTAATGAGGTAATCGCTACAACTGCGATTATATCTTGATATGAACAACCGCGTGAAAGGTCATTAACTGGTCTGCTTAGTCCTTGAGTAATCGGGCCATATGCAGCAGCATTTGCTAGTCTCTCTACTAACTTGTAGCCAATATTTCCCGATTGTAAGTCTGGGAATATTAATACATTAGCATATCCAGCAACATTACTTAATGGTGCTTTTAATTTGGCAACTGCCGGGACAATTGCTGCATCAAGTTGTAATTCACCATCTATTTTTAGATTAGGAAATTTTGCTTTGACATTTTGTGTTGCAGTAACAACTTTATCAACTAGTTCACCACTTGCACTACCTAATGTTGAATAAGAAAGCATTGCAATTCGTGGTTCTTCTTTTGTTAGATAATCAAATGATTTTGCGGTTTGTAAAGCAATTTCTGCTAATTCGTCTGCATTGGGATTAACAACTAATCCACAATCAGAAAATGCAAACACACCATTATTAATGCCTGCTGATTTAGGAACGTCCATTAGGAAAAACGACGACACAAGCTTAACATTTTGAGCTGTTCTAAGAATTTGAAGAGCAGGTCTTAAAACATCTCCTGTTGAAGTGATAGCACCAGCTACCATTCCATCAGCATCTAAGCTTTTAACCATCATTACACCATAATATACAGTATTTAAAATAATTTTATCTGCTTCTTCTTTTGTCATTCCTTTTGCTTTGCGTAATTCAACTAGCGTTGCGCTATATGAATTTAGTTTGTCAGATTCCTCAATAATAATAACTTTAATGCCTTCATTTTTCAGTTTATTAATCTCATCATCAACATCTGTTTGATTTATCAAAACAATAACATTTGCAATGTTTTGTTTTTGAATTTCTAAGGCAGCAGCTATTACTCTTTGATCCTTACCTTCTGGAAGAACTATAGTTTTTTTGTTTTGTTTTGCTTGATTTATTATTCTATCTAGTAAATTCATATTATCATCTCTCTACTATTCAATAATTTTGTAATTATCTTTTGTTTTAATTGAATCTACAATTCCAGCAATACATAATTCAATTGGCGAATAAGGACCTTCAATATTAGTAATCATTCTAGCTGATCCGCCTTCACTTATGAGAATAACTATATCGCCAATTCCAGCACCAACGCCATCAACTGCAACCATTTCATCGCCAAAAGGAATCAATTTTTCATCGACTGGTTGAACAAACAATAGTTTTTTTCCTACTAATAATTCGCTTTTATGTGTTGAAACTAAATTTCCTACTACTTTTGCAATTTGCATTATCTCACCTCTTTTTAAAGATTATTAATCTACACGGTAAACACTATCGATTATTCCCGCTATTCCCGCATCAGCACATGCTGTGGGAATCGGAAGGTTCATTGCCCCTTCTTTTCTCCTTGAAAAGAATACGTATTCACCAACACCTGCACCATAACTATCTCCGGCAACTATTGGTGTCCCTAGTGATTCATATTTTGAATTAACAGGTTGAATCACTAGTAGAGAAACACCTTTTAAATCTTTTACTTTTACAGTTGAAGTAACGTTGCCAATAACTTTAGCTAATTGCATAAAATCACTCCTTACTATTTAATAATCTTTTTTCAATATCTAAAATACTTTTAATTCGTTGCATATTTCTTTCACCTTCAAATTTTGTAGATAAAAAGATTTTTACGATTTCTTTTGCAACGCCTTCGCCAACGACCATACTTCCAAGTGTTAATACATTTGCACCATTATGTTGGCGACTATTTCTTGCAGTATAAATCTCGTTTGCACAAGCAGCTAATACTCCAGGTATTTTGTTTGCCATCATCGCAGAGCCGATCCCAGCACCATCAATCATAATACCATAATCGCATTTTTTTGTTGAAACTGCGTGCGCTACTAAGAAAGCGTAATCTGGATAATCACATCTGTTTTTATTTAAAGTTCCAAAATCTGCATACTGTAAATTTAATTCTTCTGATATAAATTTTATTAATTTTTCTTTTAATTCAAATCCACCATGATCACTACCAATTGCAATTCTCATTATTACATCTCCTTTTTATTTTTACTGAAGACATTTTTACCTTCAATATCGACGTAATCAACAATTGCCATAATAGTTGCATCTACAGGTTTATTCAATGTTAGTTCTGTTAATCTTCCCGAACTTCCACTAACTACTAATACTATCTCTGAATCTCCAGCTCCAACAGCATCAATCGCTACTGCAGGTTTACCTTCATCTTTGAATGTAATTATATTTACTGGTTGGACAACCTGCATTTTTAAGCTGTTCATACGTGGATCTTTTTGTGTACATACTACGGTTCCAATTATTCTAGCCGCATACATATAATCTCCTCTTTTCTAGGTATTAATAAGTACCTGTCGAAGGTTTTGTACCTTTGACAATATTTATTCCTGAACTTGTTCCAATTCTAGTTGCTCCAGCAGCAATCATTGCTCTAGCAGTTTTAGTATCACGAACTCCACCCGAAGCTTTTACGCCCATTTTAGGTCCAACAACTTCACGCATTAATTTGATGTCTTCAATAGTTGCTCCACCAGTGTTAAATCCAGTAGATGTTTTGACAAAATCAGCTCCTGCCATTTTAGCAATAGTACAAGCTTTTATTTTTTCTTCATCATTTAATAAAGATGTTTCTAAAATAACTTTAACTAAAGCACGATTTTTGGCAGCTTTTGTTACTCCTTCAATATCTCTTTTTACAGTATTCCAGTCCCCTGATTTTAATGCACCAATATTGATAACCATATCGATTTCATTCGCTCCACTTTTTAAAGCATCATAAGTCTCATCAATTTTAGCTCTTGTAGAAGATGCACCTAATGGAAATCCTACAACACAACATGTATCAACATTAGTACCTGCTAAAAGTCGTGAAACTAAAGTTACGTAGTGTGTGTTTATACACACTGACTTGAACTTATATTGAATCGCTTCTTCACATACTTTTCTAATATCTTGTTCTGTTGCTTCAGGCTTTAACAATGTATGATCAATAATTGATGCTAAATCAATATTACTTGCTTCTGGATCCACAATTCTATTTTCATCTGCGATTTTACGATACACTTCCTCAGCAATTCTATCAATTAATTTATCTAATTCCATATTTTCAACTCTTTTCAATTTTTGTATTTATTTCTTGTTATTTTTTTAATAATTCTTCAACATCTGCATGTGGTTTTGGTATTACATGTACAGATATTAATTCACCAACACGGCGTGCTGCTTCAGCTCCTGCTTCTGTTGCTGCTTTAACTGCACCAACATCTCCACGAACCATTACAGTAACTAAACCTGATCCTGTTTTTTCTTTTCCAATAAGTCTAACATTTGCTGCTTTTACCATTGCATCAGCTGCTTCAATAGCACCAACAAATCCTCTTGTTTCAACTAATCCTAATGCTTCTTTCATTTTCTTTCCTCCATTATAAATAGTATTTTTAATAAATATCTATTAAAAATTAATTTAATCTACTTTGATCCTTTAGATTCATTTAATAATTCTTCAACATCTTCGTGTGGTCTTGGTATTACATGTACTGAAACCAATTCACCAACACGACGTGCTGCTTCAGATCCTGCCTCTGTTGCGGCTTTTACGGCACCAACATCTCCACGAACCATAACAGTTACTAATCCAGAACCTGTTTTTTCTCTTCCAACCAATCTAACATTTGCTGATTTTACCATCGCATCAGCAGCTTCAATAGCTCCGACGAATCCTCTTGTTTCTATTAATCCTAATGCTTCTTTCATTTTCTTTCCTCCGATTTAAATAGTTTTTTTATAAGTATTATTAATAATTATTTAACTACTGTTGTTTTTTTAGGTGCTGTTTTAGATTTTCCTTTAGGTTCGTTTAATAAATCTTCAACGTCTGCATGTGGTCTTGGTATTACATGTACTGAAACTAATTCACCAACACGTCTTGCTGCTTCAGATCCTGCCTCTGTTGCGGCTTTAACAGCTCCAACATCTCCACGAACCATAACAGTTACTAATCCAGAACCTGTTTTTTCTCTTCCAACTAATCTTACATTTGCAGCTTTTACCATTGCGTCAGCTGCTTCAATAGCTCCAACAAATCCTCTTGTTTCAACTAATCCTAATGCTTCTTTCATTTTCTTTCCTCCTTTTAAATTGTCTTTTTAAAATCTTATTTAAGTTCTTTTATTAACTCTTCAACATCTGCGTGTGGTCTCGGTATTACATGTTGCGAAACTAATTCACCAACAGCGCGTGCTGCTTCAGCTCCTGCTTCTGTTGCTGCTTTTACTGCTCCAACATCTCCACGGACCATTACAGTAACTAATCCACTACCTATTTTCTCTTTTCCTATTAATCTTACATTTGCTGATTTTACCATCGCATCAGCAGCTTCAATAGCTCCTACAAATCCTCTAGTTTCAATTAACCCTAATGCTTCTTTCATTTTCACGCCTCCTTATTAATAGTTTTCTGTAAAAATTTTTTATCAAAAATTATTAAATCCTTCTTAATTGAAAATTACTTCTATTTTATTTCTTTTAATAACTCTTCAACATCTGCGTGTGGTCTCGGTATTACATGTACTGAAACTAATTCACCAACACGGCGTGCTGCTTCAGATCCTGCTTCTGTCGCCGCTTTAACAGCTCCAACATCTCCACGTACCATTACAGTTACTAATCCACTACCTGTTTTTTCTTTTCCAACTAGTCTAACATTTGCAGCTTTTACCATTGCGTCAGCTGCTTCAATAGCTCCGACAAATCCTCTTGTTTCAACTAATCCTAATGCTTCTTTCATTTTTCAGTTCTCCTTTCTCTTATTTTATAAAAGTGTTTTCAACATATCTTTATTAATTCTTGGAATTACTGCAGTATGTGCTATCATTCCATCTTCTTGATTTGCTTCTATAGCAGCTTCAACTGCTGCTCTACAACTACTAACATCCCCAGTTAAAACTGTAAATGCTTTTCCACCAAGTCCTCTTCCTAACCTAATTTCTAAAAGTTCAATGTTTGCAGCTTTTACTGCAGCATCTGATACTAACACGGCAGTTGCTAATGAATAAGTTTCAATGATACCTAATGATCCTTTAGCTTCGATATCCGTTGTAGCACTTAATGCCGAAAATACTTGGTGATGAATGTTTGCAATAATAATATCATTAACTAATGATTTACCTGCTGTTACTGCGCCTACTTGAATTGCACTTCTTACAGCAGATACTTCTCCTCGTATCATTACAACATATTTACCTGGGCAAGATGCATAAGCACCGACTAATTTCACATTAGCAGTTTTAAGAATTGCATCTCCTGCTTCAATTCCTCTGGCAATACTATTAAGTTCAATCATACCTAATGAATCCATATAATCAGTCCTCCTTACGCTAGTATTTCTATATATTCTTTGGTTATTTTTGTAACATTTCCACTAATACTCGCGTGAATATTAGCACCTAACTTATCGTAACATGTTGCAACTAAAGTTCCTTTTCCAACAGAATCTCCAATTTTTACTATTGGTGTTGCATCAACACCAATATGTTGTTTTAGCAATATTTTAACTATCTTTGTTTTAAAGATATTAAAATTGATTGGAGCAGGCACATCATATTCAGGTAAATCAAGTCTAGCTATTAACCTTTTAGTTGGTACTTTCTTACTTTCCCTTAAAGGATCAACTTCATAGGGAACAATTTTTTCTGTTTTAGCACCTTTTTTAAGCAAGCTTTGTTTCACCATATTGGTAATTTTACCTGGATCTAAATCCATTGGGCAGGCATATAAACTGCATAAACGACAATCACAGCACGATACCACTGAACCAACAGTTCCTAGTGCGTTAGGATCCTCATTTGCGAGCCCTCTCATTACTTTATGTGGCTGTGTATTTAATCCTATTATATTTCTAGGGCACATATCTGTACATAAAGTACATTGACAACAAATTGCTTTTGTTAAATTTAAATCAGTTTGTGTTTTACGTGTTTTTTTAACTATAAGGCTATGATCTGTTGGTAAGATAATTATTCCACTAGTTAACTTAGTAACTGGTGCGTCCCAATCTTTCTCAACATATCCCATCATTGGTCCACCAACATTTAAACTATAATTATTTAAATCTGTCGGTCCACCACACTCTTTTATTAGTTCTCTAAAAGCTGTACCTAGTGGCGTAATAAATGTTTGCGGTTTTTCTACAGCACCTGTTACGGTGATTACTCTTTCTGTAACCGGAACATTTCTTGCAATTTGTATTGTTGTTAAAACGTTAATAACAACTGCACCAACATCAATGGGAATACTCATAAGAGGAACAACTTTTTTAGTTACTTCATAAACAAGTTGTTGTTCATCACCTGCTGGGTAGTAATCTTTTATAATCTTTAATTCAATTGCACTTTCATTTTTAACGATTTCTTCAAGTTTAGCAATTGCTTTCTTATATTTCCCCTTAAGACAAATTACTCCTTTTGCTGCTCCAGTTTGACGCATAGCAATTTTTAATCCCGATACAACATCTTGACTTGAAAATTCCATCAATTGTTGGTCGACTCTTAATAATGGTTCACATTCAGCACCATTAATAATTACTACTTCTGACTGGCAATCTAGTTTAACATGGGTAGGAAATCCGGCTCCACCAGCTCCGACAATCCCGGCATCTTTTATTCTGTTTATATAGTTTTCAGCCATTTTTTTCACTCCTATATGTTAATAAATTATACAATTCTAAATCCACCAGATAATGTGCATCTTCTTATTCTTGTAAAACTTCTAGCAGAAGTTAATCCTTCACCAGTAGGTGTCGCAATTGTTAGGGTAGTAAATCCTTCCCCTTCCATTCCAAGTCCTGCGAATGATGGAGCATTTTTAACAAAAATAGATGTGTCTAAAGCTCGTGCTGCTTTAGTTAGATTAGATACACTTTCTGAATGCATAATTGCTGTATGATGATATCCATGTTCGGCAGCTACTGCTTTTTCTATCGCTTCATCAATTGAGTAAACTCTAACCATTCCGAGAACTGGCATTAACATTTCAACCGTAATAAATGGATGATTCTCATTAACTTCAGCAATAATCAATTTTGTGTCTACATGAACACTAATATTACATGCTTTTAAGATTACTGCTGCAGATTTACCGACATATTTCCTATTAACAACAGTTTGACCTGTTTTATTTGTTGTAAACACTTCTTCTGTTACAATATCAACTTCATGGCGCTTAAGTTCATAAGCTCCCTTTCTGACCATTTCATTTCTAAGTTCACTAAATACACTATTAATTACAAACGCTTCTTTTTCAGCTATACATAGTATATTGTTATCGAAGCTCGCACCTCTTATAATGTCATCTGCAGCTTTTTTTACGTTTGCTGTTTCATCTACTATTACAGGTGGATTACCAGGTCCTGCTGCAACTACTTTTTTACCACTTTTCATTGCTACTTCTACTACAGCTTCCCCACCAGTAACTACTAATATTCTCACATCTTTATGAGTCATAATTACTTTGCTTGTATCCATAGTTGGATTAAGTGGAGCTGTAAGTAGTTCTTTTGGCCCACCTACACTAGCAATTGCTTTATTTAAGATAGATATAGATTCTGAAGTAACTCTTTTTGCACTTGGATGGGGATTAAATACAACCCCATTTCCAGCAGCAACCATACTTATACTATTGTTAATTATTGTTGAACTTGGATTTGTTGATGGTGTAATTGATCCAGCTACGCCAAAAGGGGCGAGTTCAACTAAAGTCATCCCTTCATCTCCTGTATATGTGTGAGAACTTAAATCTTCAGTCCCAGGTGTTTTTTCAGCCGCTAATATATTTTTTACTATCTTATCAGCTACTCGACCAAATCCTGTTTCATCATATGCCATCACTGCTAACTTTTCAGCATTATCAATACTAGCTTTACGCATAGCTGCGATGATCTCATTACGCTTTTTCATCGAGAGTTCCATCAATTGTTTTTGTGACGCTTTCGCTGCCAAGATTGCATCTTCTACATTTTCAAACACACCAACGTATCCTGAATTATCATATTGGATTGGTGTTTTATTGTCTCCATATTTTTGTTCCATTTCAGCTCGAAGTTTATTTATTAAATCATTTGTGCTCATTATTTAGCCTCCTCATTATATTCAATCTTAATTTTAAATTCGCGAAGTTTATCTTTCGCAAGTGGAGTAATTAATTGATTTTTACCAAGAACTAGTACTTTTATTCCATCTTCTTTCAAACTATCCACATAACTTTCTGTAATTAAATCAACCATTTCATAAGTTGAATTACTATGTTGAATGTTCGTTACGCTTATTCCCATATCTCTAGTATCATTAACTATATCTGCGATTTTTTTATACATATGTCCGTTTGTATTTATCATGATATTTATTGATTTATTTGCCATTAATCTACTTAAGATAATATGATTAATGTCTTCTGAGTCGTTAATTAATGATAAAGCTTTCATCTGATTAATTTTAAGTCCAAAAATAATGATAGTTTCAACTTGATCAAGTAATTTTACGAACTCGATATCATTAACATCATATTTTATAAATTTAATATTATGTTTATCGATAAAATCTATTTTAGAAAATTCTTCACTTGATCCTAAATATAAATCATAGTCAGGATAATGCTTCACAATATACTCAAGATAATCCTCTGATCCGAGGCCGATATTAGGAACTAAAATCAAACATGATTTTTCGATTATTTTCGATGTAGTTTTCGTATCTATTTTCTCAAGTATGTTTTTTGTAACTACTTTAACGAGTTTTTCAAAATTGTTGATTTCCATATTTCACGACCCTTCTTTAGATAATTATGAAAATACTTATTTGCTATTTAATATCTCATTGATTTCTATAAATGTTTGAGCATCTAAACTCGCTCCACCAATTAGAAATCCCGAGACGCTTTGAGCGAGAGCAAGTTCCAATACATTAGATGGTTTAACACTACCACCGTATAATATCGGTATTCCTTCACCAAAGTCACTTCCATATTCATCTACTAAGAATTTTCTTAAGAAGATATGAGTTTCTTCAACTTGTTCTGGAGTTGCAGTTTCCCCAGTACCAATTGCCCATATCGGTTCATAAGCAATAACAACATTTGCAAGTTCGCTTTCAGTAACACGAGACAATCCATCTTTAATTTGACTAGCTAAAAACTCTTTATATTCGTTACCATTTCTTTGAAAAAGGTTTTCACCAATACATAAAATCGGTTTAATTTGATTTTGAACGCAAAATCTAACTTTTTTTGATATTAATAAATCACATTCTAAGAATAATGATCTTCTTTCTGAATGGCCAATAATTGCATAACTACTCCCGAATTCTTTCGCCATAGTAAGTGAAATTTCACCTGTAAAAGCACCATCAAATTTAGGGAATAAGTTTTGAACGCCATAAAGAACTTTACTATAACGTAATTTTTCTTCAAATAAATACAAATAAGGACTTGGTGGAATAATTACAACAGTATTCTTTTCACCAAAATCATAATTTGCGATATCATCTAAAAATGCGATAACATCATGTTTTGTTTTATTCATTTTCCAGTTGCCAACAACAAGAAAATCTTGTGTTTCCAATAAACTTTTTACAATCTCTGTTCTAACGATTTGTTCAATATCTGTTTTTTCCATATTTATTAACTCCTTATTTTATAACTAATTTTTCAGAGCCTCTTAAAACAAGTTTAGTTTCGAGTAAGACTTCTTTTATAGATCTATGTTTCTCTTGTTTATTTTCAATTAAATCAAAGAGCATTTCAGCTGCTACTTCTCCCATTGATTTAGTTGGTCTAGATACTGTAGAAATATTTAGATTCATTATTTCAAACATATCAACATCATCAAAACTTATAAATGCAATGTCTTTAGGAATTGACATTTTGTTCTCAATCAATGCCTTAACACACCCTAGAGCCATCATGTTATTTGCAGCAAAAATAGCTGTAGGTCTATTTTTAAGTTGTAATATTTGTTTTGTGATTTCGTATCCGCTTTTTAATTTAAAATCGCCATAAAATACATAATCATCGTTAACATCAATATTATTACTTCGCAACGCGTTTTCATATCCATAAAATCTTTCACGACCAGGTTTAGAAGACATTGGTCCTGAGATAATCGCAATATCTTTGTGCCCTTCATCTATAAAAGCATTTACAGCATCGAAAGCTCCCGAGAGGTTATTTACGAAAACTGAATTGAAATGAGATATATTTAAACCGCGATCTAACAAGACAATAGGTACTCCTAAATCTTCTAATTGATATAAGTATTGAGAATTATATCCCCCTTGATCTGTATTTGGAGTTATTATTAATCCCATAATGTTATTTGTTTTAAACATATGCAAATATTTTAATTCCTTTTCTAGTTGTTCTTCAGTATTACAAACTAACAAATTAGCAGCATGTTTATCAGCAACTCTAGATATTCCTTTTATTACTTCGCCAAAAAATGGATTAGATATATCAGGGATAACAATACCGATAATATCGGTCTTCCTATTTGAAAAAGATTGCCCCAACATTTTATCTTCACTTGCAAGCTCATTAAATGCTTTTAAAACTAAAGCCTTCGTTTCTTTCTTGACATAACCACTTTGGTTCATCACTCGAGAAACAGTCGCAACTGAAACACCTGATTTAATTGCAATATCTTTATTTTTTACCACTAGTTACACCTCTTTGTTGTTGTATGAAATTTTCTTTCATAAATATATATACGTGTATTCTCTTTGATTATAAACGTTTTTCGCTATAAAGTCAACAAATTAATTGATTAGCGCGGAATTATATGGAAGAGTATTACACAATTGCATAATTGAATTCATACGAACTATCTAAGTTTCTTTATTATTCAAAAAGACTAAAAAAGGTTGCTAACCAATAATGGTTTGCAACCTTTGATATTTCCCTAATAAAAATATGGTAGAGGATATAGGTTTCGAACCTACGACCCCTTGATTAAGAGTCAAGTGCTCTACCAACTGAGCTAATCCTCCAAGTTTTTATTAAGATATGCGATTAATCGCATATTCATTATAGCAATACGTAATCAAAAATGCAATTAGTGAGTTGAAGTGATTATAACTTACATACTAATCGAAAAAGCCATAGATATAATAAAAAAAGGCTCTACCACCTAAATTTAGTGATAGCACCTTGGTAATCAATATGGTGGAGTTGAGAGTCACTGAAGTTTATCAGCGTCCTCAATATTTAATGACCTCACCAATAAATTCTTTAATTATTCAACAAATTCCATTTATTTGCCCATTCTTTCTATAAAAATTTATCAATATTGTTTAAGAAAACTTCTTCTTCAAGTGTAATGAGATTACAGTAAGTGGGAAATGAATTAAACGAATTTTCGGTTCGAAAATTAAATATTTTTTTCAACATAAGTGA
>CBDUWI010000009.1:0-12702 GCA_965370885.1 uncultured bacterium
TTCAGTTTGAAGAATGGATTACTACTTTAAACGTTGCAAGTAGTTTTGTTGCAAGTTATGTAGAAGATGATTTAAACGGGATCAACCCTTCTACTGCTTTTTTGAGCAATCTAATTGATAATGAAATGTTTGAAGGAATAACATATCAAGATTTGCTTGATTACTATATAGCACAACATTTACTTGTTATTAGTGATGAAGATGAATTTGATACTTTATGTCCTAGTTGCAACTTTGATTCTAGAACTTTTGGAAATATATTAGGCAATATTAGCGGAGTATATATGACTATTAAGAATAGTGTAGAGTATCTAGACATGCTTGAAAACTATGGAGATTTTACACGCTTAACATATCAAGAAAGCACCAATAGACTTATTTATGAGGAATATGGACATTTATTTAATAATCAATTTCTTGAGAGTAGCGATAGTTCATTCTACAGTTTGGAGTTAGTCAGTAGCTTTGGAAGAGAGCAAGGAAGTTTGTTATCACTTGTTTATTTAGTTGTTCCAAGAGCTGTTATTGAAAGCTTTCCATTGTTAGAAAACTTCGTATCGACGCTACAAGGGGTGGAATCAAATAATGGTTTTATTAAGCTTATGGAGAGCACAAATCTAGATTTATTGATAAGTAGCATTAGCACAAACGCCATAAGAAGTTTGATAATGGTAGTTTTATATAGTGTTGTTTATGTTTTATTAATTGTTAGTGTTGTATTTTTAAGTATTGTTTTAATGAACTTGTATGGTAATATTTACGAAACTGCTACAAGAAAAAGGATAAAAGAACTAGCAAGTTTAAGAGTTTTAGGTGCTAGTTATGACGATATTCATGACATGGTAAGATTAGAAAATAAACGAGTTGCCTTATTTAGTTATGGTGGTTTCTTAGGAATATTAATTATTTTAAGTAACCTAGGATTGTTTACGGAGGCACCGATAAAACATTTCTATATGCCATTACTAGGATTATTCTTTGATTTTAATCTTTATGATGTGTTTGTCATAAATTATGTAGTTTTATTCACTGTAACTATTATTTTCTATTTCTTTATCTATAAATTCATTATTAAGCGTGTATCAACTAAGAAGCTAAGTAATATTGATACAATTAAAGCGATAAAAGATGGTGATAACTTATGATTGAGGTTAAGGAATTAAAAAAGATCTATCCGACAAAAGAACGCGATTTTATCGGAGTAAATGATATTAGTCTTAAGTTTGAAGCAGGAGAGTTTATCGCTGTTCTTGGTGAAAGTGGTTCGGGGAAAACAACATTTTTAAATATGATTAGCGGTGTAGACTTAAAAACTAGCGGTAAAATAATATTCAATAATTATGACGTGGATACATTTAGTGATTCAAGATGGCGTGAGATTAGGAATCAAGAGATTGGATTTATTTTTCAACGTTTTAATCTTATTGATCATTTAACAGTATTAGAAAATGTAATATTGCCATTAATTTTAACTGGTAGTGATATTGCGATAGCTAAAGGAATTGCTATAAAACTTCTAAAAGAGGTTGATTTAGAAGGGGTTGAAGATAAACTAGCTAATGAATTATCAGGAGGGCAAAGACAAAGAGTTGCGATTGCTAGAACCATAATTGTTAATCCAACGATTATTTTAGCAGATGAACCAACTGGTGCTTTGGATAGTACAACAGGTATTGAAATAATGAAGTTATTACAAAAATTTGCTGATGGAAGAATAATTATTTTAGTTACCCATGACGAGGATTTAGCATATAAAAACGCTACTAGAGTTGTGAGGTTACATGATGGGGAAGTTGTTAGTGATGAAGTCATAAAAGAACTAAATAAAACAACAAGGGATAGTACAAATAAATTATTATCTTATGAAACGAAGGTTTCAAAGAGATTGAAAAAACGTTTGACTAAACAGTTTCCCGAAATTGAGGATGAACTTAAAATTGGCGAGCGTTGCTTTGTTCCTTTAGAAAGAAAATATATTGCGAATAGTCCTGTTTTTACAAGAAAAATCGCAAAAGCGAACTATAAACAAAAGATTAAAATCAATCGTCGTATTTTATGGAGCTTTATAATCAGTATTAGTTTACTGCTTGTTGTAAATATCGTAATGAAAAATATTAGTACGTATAATTTTAATTTATTTGATATCAACAATAACTATCAACAATATTTGGTAACTGATTATGATGATGAGGAAACAGTTACTAGCTTATTAAATAACCTTAATAATGTAGACGAAGTTCTACCTTATTATGAGCATTATGTGCAAGAGATGTATTTAGTTAGCGATGATGGTAATTTACCTATAACATCAAATGTTACTACTATTAATAAAGGTGTATTTAGTCCGAAATTAGTAACTTTGCCGGCTAATTCAGATAACTTTTATTTAGAAAGTCAAATTTTAGTAGGTAGTTATCCTCGAGCAGCTAATGAGATTTTAGTTAGTAGTGAGTTTCTGCTTACTAGGTTTTATAGCTTTAGTTTGGAAAAGAAATATAATGAGGAAACTGAATTATCTATATCTAATTTAAGTTCATTTATTGGGCAAGAACTCTATGTTTGTGGTGAAACAATTATCTCTGAAGCTGATATTGTTCCAACTGCAGCTATTGAGGGAAATTGTTTTCCATATGTTATAAGAGGTGTTTTAAATAGTTATTATAACGGGATTATTTATGCGGGACATATTTTTGTACCGAACGAAGGCTTTAATGATTATATAACTTACTTAGAATTTGAAAAAGGGTTTACAAGAGTAGATGAATATTATGATCAATATCTTTCATTTTACTTAACTGATATAGATAAAGGAATAAATATTGATGGAGTAAGTGATATTATTAACGCTACGATTTCTAATGAAGAATTAAGGGAATATACCGAGACACGTACTCTTGAAGATATGCTTTATTATATATATTGGGGGGTATTTGTTAGTTTAATAATTATTAGTGGTACTATCGATATTAACATTGTAGCAAGTAGTGTTGTTTCTAGAATAAGAGAGATTGGAATATATTCTTGTATAGGTGTTAGTAAGAAAAGTATTAGGAATATGTTTGTTTTTGAAACCTTAGAAATCGCAATGAGGATATTGATTTATAATATTCTAATATTTGCGGGAATTGCAGTTGGATTTAGATTGTTATATAAACGAGTAGTAGTTGATTTAACACAATTTGAAGATATTTTTGGTGTTAATGAAATGTTTAGTTATCAAATACCGTTTAGTATTTTAGTAATTATTGGTGCAGTAGGATTTTTATTCGCAAGCGTATTAATACCATCGTTTAGAGCTGCGAATATGAGGGCAATAGATGCTTTGAGAAGTGAGTGATCATTATGAGCCGCGGAGACATCGTTTTACGACTCGTAGATGTTGAAAGAATCTACGAGACAAAAGAAGGAAGAAAAATTGTAGCCCTTAATCAGGTCACTACATCTTTTAAACGTGGCGAATTTGTAGCAATTGTTGGAAAAAGTGGTAGTGGTAAAAGTACTTTAATTAATATCCTTGGGGGGTTAGATATTCCTAATAGTGGAGATTATTTCTTAGAAGGTAATAACATTAATGGTATTAATGAAGGGCATTGGGATGCTATTAGAAATGAGAAAATTGGTTTCATTTTCCAAGAATATCACTTAATAGAATATTTAACTGTTTACCAAAATGTTGAAATAGCTTTAAAATATCAAAATACAATTAATCGCAAAACAAAGGATGCAAAAGTTAAAGATATTTTGACAAAAGTTGGAATAATCGATCATAGTAATAAACGTCCAAACCAATTAAGTGGTGGGCAAAGACAAAGGGTAGCTATTGCGAGAGCTTTAGTAAAAGATCCTGATATAATATTAGCTGATGAGCCTACTGGAGCTTTAGATAGCAAAACTGGAGAATCAGTAATTGAATTAATAAAAGGTCTTAGTAAAGAAAGATTAGTAATTGTCGTTACTCACAATCGTGGTATTGCTAATAATCACGCTACAAGAATTATTGAATTAGCTGAAGGAAAATTTACTAGTGATTTGATTAGAGAAGATATTGAACAAACATATCAAAACGTTTATAAAAAAACAAAACCGACAAGTTTAAGTTTTAGAGATAAAATTGAATTAACATTTAGAAAAATTAAATCTCAGTTATTGAGAACCTTCTTTACAGCTCTTTCTTTAGCGCTTGCTTTTAGTTTTACTATATTATTTAATGGTGTAGAACGAGGTATAACTGAATCTTATGATGCTTATTTTGAAGCATTAAACAAAGCAAATAGTTATGCATTTAGTTTTGTTCCTAAAGAAGAAATTGTTGGCTTGGATAATTATTTAGATGCTAATGAAGACTTATTATCATCCTTTGAATCATATTTTGATAATGAAAATACTGAGATTATTGGTGGATATAGTAAGGATGTAGCATTTAGTTTAGAGAGTGGTGGAGTTGAGCTAGCACTTAATGTTCCGACGAGACCGGATTTGTTATCTGGGTATAAATTAAGACTTATTGATGTTAACAAGGCTGACGATTATAGTTATAGTGATTTATTTATTAGTGGTAGTGAGTATCCATTTGAGTTTGATGAAATAATGGTTACTTCTAAATTTTATCGAGAGTATTTTGAGGTTAGCGATGATGTAGTCAATTTAAATACTTTTGTTGGTGAAGAGATAGCAATGCCTATTTATAGCTTTGATGTTTTACAAGGTATTTATAATGTGACAGAGTATTTAGATTCTTTAATTGAGCTTAATGATGGGAGTATAGTTGAGTATGATCCATTAAATATTCTTCATGAAACTGCTTCTACTGTTCGATTTTTAAATATTAATTTGCCAGAGTATTGTTACTACTATGATGATATAAATGAATATTATCAAAATCAATGTGATCAAATTATCGATGATGAAAAGTATAGTAGATATTTTGAATCTATCGATGAGTATATAGCTTACATTTATGGTTTTAAAACACAAGTAAACAATATTGATCCAAACTATTTTGATATTTTGTTTAGAAGTGGGGCAATTTATTATGTTGTTGATGAAAATGAAACTACAGGGTATATACCACCTTTTGGTGAGTATTATATTGAAAGAGTTTATCGAGCAATTTATAATGAAGCTAATATAGATGGAACTACTTATTTTAGAGATGGTATTTTTAAAGATCAACTCGAGGAAAAAGAAATGATTATTACCGGAATTATTGAAAATGAAAATGAAGCAATCGTTTATATGTATTTCGAAACATATAATAAGTTATTTGTTTCAAGCCCTTCAGTAGATATTCTAGAAGGATATTATACTGTGAATTTGGAAAGTGGAATTAAAGAGGATTACGAACCAATCAATATAGCTATTGAATATTTCGCGATACCATTAAATGACGTGGATAATATTTATCAAAACGATTATGAAATTATTAGGAACGAGTATATTGAACAAGGCGAGGATTGTTCGATATTTGGTGTGGACAATGTCTTAAATGATAATACTGACTTCGATGAAATTAGATTATTAGGAGATGTATTTACGATAACGGATTATTCTAGTTGTAAGGTTAATACTGAAAGTTATCACTATTTAACTAGCATAAGAATACTGTTTGGAGTCTTCTTTAATACTTTGATGCTTATTAGTATTATCTTCTTTAATATTTTACTCTTAGTAATTTTAAGTGAGCGAATTGGCGAAATCGGTGTATACCGTTCGGTTGGTTCTACAAGTAAAGATATTAGAATATTGTTCTTTATCGAAATATTATTTGAGGTTATTTTAGCTGCTGTGTTGAGTATAGTTATTATTTATTATTCTAACCAAACTATTAATGCATTATTCTTAAATGCAATCGATCAAGGAAGCGGTGTTATAACCTTTGCTGGAATGAAGTTAAGTATTGGAAGTGACGATACTATAACTAATATTAGTGTATTCAATCTAGGATTTTATATTATATTTGTATTTGTATTGCTTGGTTATCTAAGTAATAGAAACGTTAAGAAATTAGCAAACACTAAGCCGATTGATATATTGAGAGGTGGAGAATAATGAAATTATTTGGTAAGTATTTTGTGTTATTAGCTTTATTGCCACTAATTATATATTTAAGTGGTTGTGGTAAAACAGCTGAAAATGAGCATTTACCTGAATATTGTCGAACATATTCTGGATTTATTTCTACGGCCAGTAAAGATCTATATGATTTATTAGAAGATGTTAATCGCTTTAATTATTTAAGTGTAATCTCAGAAATTGAACTTGAGTTTGTTGTTGATGATCCTTCTAGAGAAATAGATTTAAATGGTATCCAATGTTTTCAAAATCTTACTTCGTTAACGCTAATAGGAGAAAGTTTTAAAGATATTAGTCCAATTAGCGCTTTGAAGAATATTCAGAAAATAGTATTAATTGATACTAGTATTGTAAGCATAGATAGTTTTAAAAACCTTAGTAAAGTAAATTTCTTAACCATTTCAAATACTCAGACATTACAAAGTGTTGATGGTGTTGAAGAAATGACTAAATTAACAAGTTTAGATTTAAGTTATAATGGTATTGTTAATATTGATGGGTTAAATAACTTAGTTAATTTAACTGAATTATTCTTAAGCCATAATCAAATAACTTATTTTCCTTCAATAAATCAATTGGACCAATTAACTACTCTTGATGTTAGTTACAATACAATTGAAGAACTCGGGGAAGATTTAAGCGGATTAAGTAATTTAACAGAGTTTTGGGCAAGCAATAATAATATTTGTGATATTAGTACTCTGGATGATTTAATTAGTTTAGAGGTCCTAGATTTAAGCAATAACAATTTAGGATGTACGGGGGATAGTCCTGATTTTATCGGATTAACATATGCTCCTAACTTAACAGAATTATATTTGAACGATAATAATTTAGCTTCTATTTCTAATTTGGCTGACAAAAATATGCCATTAGAAATATTACATTTACAAAATAATATTTTAACTGATATTACTCCTATTAGTGAGTATACAGAGATTAGAGATTTAGTACTATATAATAATCTCATAAGTGATATTAATGATTTATCAGGGATGGTGAATCTATCAGAAATAGACTTGTCATATAATTTAATTAGTGATTTTACTGATTTATTAAGTATGCCTAATTTAGAGTTTGTTTATTTAAATAATAACTTGATTACATTCATTCCTGACATGAGTACTTCGCTTCCTAATTTAAGAGATATGAATCTTGATAGTAACTTTATTACTGATTCATCTGGAATAGAAGGACATCCAAATATAAGACAATTAATACTCTCAAATAATGGTATGACTGAGTTAAGTGGAATTAGTAATTTACCTTTCTTGAACTCATTAGTTCTCTATCAAGAAATTCCTTTAGTGATTCCTGAAGACTTTGTGTTTGATAATAATCCTAATAACTTAAGAGTTTTTAGAGATTCTTATAACGCTCTACCTAGATTACTTTTGACAGATGAATTTAACATATTTGATTTTGGGTTTACTCCCGGAAACAACATTGAAATTTATAACTCTATTAATAATATTGATAATGTTGGTACGATAGATTTTTCTAATATGGATATTGATGTCATTGATGAATTTTCGATTAATGTTCCAAGCTTGTTAGGATTAGACATAAGTGGTAATAACATTACTGATATTAGTTTCATTCTTGGAAATCCTAATCTAGAAGTATTGAATATTTCTTACAACAACATTAATAACTTGAGTGTAATAAGTGGTGTTACAACTAGTGATTTAGATAATGTAACTGACATTGATGCATCTAATATTACGGGAGCAAATAATTTAGATAGTGCATTTATTCAATTACCTGCTTTAGAGTTTTTGAATTTAAATTTTACAAATATCATCTCAATTGAAAACTGTTTTAATGATTTGGTTGCTTTAGAAAATTTTGGGATTAATTCAGATAATTTAGAGAGCATAGTTGATTCATTTAATAATTTATTCCCAGTATATGCAGTCGGTAATGCAATTTCTTTAAATGATAGTAAAATCTTTGAGATTAGAAATAGTTTTAATGGTGGGATATATGAACAAATTAATATATATGATAATATCCCCGATATTTCTGAAACAGTGATTATTGATTCTTTTAATAATATAGAGGTTAGAAATCCCGTTAGTATTTCAATTTTTGATAATGATTTTAAAGTAATTGATGGTAGTTTTAATAATGTTTTAGCAAATTCATTAGTATTAGCAAATAACAATTCTGATTCAATTACTAACAGTTTTGTACTTTCTGACATAGCTACAATATTAAATCTTCAAAATAATAATTTACAGGATTTAGTAGGGTTAAACGCTATCTTGTACTTAAATACATTAAACATTAGTAACAACAAATTAAATACTGTTAGTTTTCTCGATGGAGTAATGGGGTTAGAAACATTAGATATCTCAACTCAATATGATATAGATTTAGGTGTTTCAACATTAACGGATATTGACGGTATTAATAATATGCTTACTCTGACAAATATTACAATGGGTAACATAACTATAACTTCAATAGACGGATTCAAGAATATTGGAATAGATAATTTCCTATTAAGTCATACCGACAACAACGCTACGGTAATAACGTCTATAACAAATGATTCATTTGAGAATTCGTTAGTAACTACATTAGATTTAGAAGGTCATAATCTTACAAATATTGATTTCTTAGACAATTTTGGTGTACTAACTGATTTAACAATTTCAATTGATACACTAGATTTAAGCGATTTTCAAAATAGCTCATTTGAATATATACTCGATTCACTATATTTAGAAAATGTGCAAGAAGTTACAAGCTTTAGCTATTTAGCTGGATATGATTCATTAACATACTTTGGCTTCTCAAGCGCTCTAACTAATTCTATTAGTGATTTAGATGGTTTAGACTCTTTAAATACAACATATTTTGCCAATTTTGGGGGTATAACAGCTATTAATAACAGTTTTAACGATATGAACAGTCTTAATTTGACATCCTTATATATTTCAAACTTTACTAGTTTAGCCAATATTACTGATAGTTTTGATATATTTGATAGTTTAGACAGTGTTGACATCGAAGGGACAATCAATATTATTAATAGTTTTAATAATGTTGGTACTGTTGTATTAGATAATGGTACTTCGCCAATTGTAAACTTCGATTCAACAAGCTTTGATAATATGAATACCTTAATTATTCTCGAGAGTAGTATAGTGAGCTATGCATTCTTGGATAGCTATGCATTCTTAGATACACTTGATATATTTGATCTAAGAGTTAACATTCTCGATCTTTCAAATAATAATATTACCGCTTTAAGCATCGCGAACGTTGATGTAGCAGTAGATACATTATCTTTTGATATAGCAGATAATGGCGGCCTATTTATTGGGAGCAATTCTTCAATAATTGTTTCTATAACTGGTGATAATATAGTATTTGATTTGAACAGTATCGGAGGAACAGTTAATTTAACACTAGACAATATTGATGTAACTTTGCTTGGTACTTTAGGAACATTTACACTTAACAGTACAAATTTAATTAATGCACATCTAGATTCTTTCTCTACTACGAACACAACATTTAATACAGATGCGCTTACTACAATTATTACATTAAACTCTATAACTCATAATGCTGTGAACATGGATGTTAATAGTTTAGTATCTGCTTTAGATATAAATGTTAGAGTAGATAACTTAAATATATATGACAATTTAGCAGACACATATAACATTACTGTATCGGGTGGAAGTGCTAACTTATTCAGTTTGCAACCCAACTTAACAATTGATTTTGACGGAGTAGACATAGATGCATCATATGATGAAATTGAAACAATCCAATTCTATGGTAATAGTACTGGAATAGTGTCAATCAATTCAATTAATCTTAATAGCATTAATTTTAATAATGCAATAATTAACGATGTAGCTATTACATCTAATCAAAGTATTATTGATTTAATTGGTAGTAACGTAAATGCTTTAAGCATTACTAATAACAGTATTGTTGATATAACTTTTGATTTAACTGGAACTGATATGTTATTAACATCAACAAATACTTTACCTTTAAATATTAATGCAACAGCAAATAGCTTAATAATAGATAATAGTAATCTACAAAGCATAACCTTTGATACTACCTCAGCAATCAATACTTTGGATTTAACTTCTGGGTTAGGTATTAATACTTTAATATTTAATGATGCAGATATTAATAATACTCATCTAATCTCAAATGAAACGACATTATCAATTTCCGGAACTAGCAACTTAATATTTGATTTAGATGTTGATAATTTAGATAATATTATTATAGCTGCATCTAATGCAGCATTTGATATTGATTCATTAAGCGCATTGATTAACGGTGACATAACTGCTTCATCTGTCGATTTAGATAGTGTTAGTTTAACTGAGGTAATTTTAACTGACACATCAGATATTAATACTTTAAACATTTTGAATAGTAATTTAATAGAAACAATAAATTTAAATACTGCTACTGTCGGAATCTTAAATATTGATAGTAACGTAACATCTTTGAGTTTATCAGGAATAAATGTTACCGAGGCAAATATTAGTGGAAATAACTTCATTAATGTTCAAGCAGATTTAGACCCTTTAACTAGTTCATTAGTCTTTAATACATCCAAGACTTCTACCATGACATTCGATGTTATTGTGAACGAGTTAACTATTGATGCTAGCTTAAGCTTGATTACCATAAGTGGAACAAGTGTAATAGATACTTTATCAATTACTGCATTCAATTTAGGATTTGTTTCTAGTGGAGTTGGGGTAATAAACGAGATGTTTATTTATTCATCTGGAAGCTCTTTAATTGTTTCAGGAAGTGAAATAGCCTACCTTACAGTCGATTCTACAATAACGTATTTTAATTCTGATGTATCTATTGATACAATAGTAGATTTGACTACAGATGCAATTTCTCCAGTTGTTATCGATACGATAACAGAAGCAATTACGATTACCGCTTCAAGTGACGTAACATTGAATAGTTCTACTTTGATATCCTCCGATATTAACATTGGATCAAATGATATTGCACTTAATTTATCAACAGTTCCTCTTGATTTCACACTTAGTGGAGATATGGGAGATGCAACTATT
Organism: uncultured bacterium; assembly: GCA_965370885.1. Classification (GTDB taxonomy): domain Bacteria; phylum Bacillota_I; class Bacilli_A; order Izemoplasmatales; family Izemoplasmataceae; genus JAFGXW01. Next base: position 11,157 of record CBDUWI010000009.1, read on the forward strand.
GATTCTTCAACAATGAATAATTTATTTATTGGCATAGGTTCAGATATAAATAAATTAGATATAATAAATGACAATATTACTAACTTGGATTTATCACCAGGAACAGTAAGAAACTTAGATATGACAAGTACTAATACAACACTTGATATTCTTGGAAACGATCTTGATTTAGTAAACTTGTTTATGGATAACTTAATAAATTTGACAATCAATAGTATACATTTAAATGCTGAAATAAATTTAACAACTTTGGCATCCACACTTGATTTAAATGGTAGCATTGATAATGTAAGTGTTACTGGAAATAATTTGACATCTGTAGATTTAATCAATGTTTCGTGCGATAATCTAACTTTAATTGATGTTGATTCACTTCTAAGTTTAAATACTCTAAACAGTATAAGTAGTAGTTTAGATATTTCGACAATAACTAACAATTTCAATTTAACTTCTAATACACCGTTGATTAACTTTATTGGTGGTACAACTAATAATCTTAATATATTTACCGCATCTACTAATATTGATTTAACAACTTCAGTTCATACTATAACTTTAGATAATGCTACAACTGATTTTATCCTTTCAGGTATAAATTTAACTCAAATAAATGGAGTTGCGAAAACAGTATCTCTTCTCAATCTTACGGATTCATTGACAGTGAGTTTTGATCTAGATGCGGAGTTATTGATTGTAAATAGCGAATCTCCAAGCGGATTATCAATTACTGGAGCAGGAATTATTAGCACTCTAAATATAGAATCTGATTCTATTGCTTTAGTAAATACTTTTGATAATGTAAGTGTTGATATAGAGATTAATACTAATAGAGATGACTTCAATCTAATAACTAATACACCAATCGTGAACATAATAGGATTAGCAATTAATAATGCTAACGTCACTTCTACGGCGACAAGCATTGACATCACAACAACAACTGGAACTATATCATTATTTGGAGATGCAACAGATTTTATCGTTTCAGGTCCTAATTTAATTAATGTATTAGGAGATGTTAAATCTCTCGATCTCACACTTCAAATCAATGTTGGCATAATAGATTTTAATTTAACAGCTGAATCAATTTTAGTTGATAGTGTGCATCCTATAGGATTAATGTTTAGTGGCACAAATAATATTGGAACGTTAAATGTTGTTTCTGCAAACATAGCAACTATAAATACTTATGATAATATTATTGGGGTGATAAATTTTACATCTTTTAGATTTACACCATCATATTTAACTACTAAAAGTTCTACAATTAATCTTATTGGTGGAGGGACAAATAGAATCAATCTTTATTACGAAGGTACTGATCCCTTAAATGTTTCAATGTCCAATTTTTATATTTCTCTAATTGATGTGCCTTATGCAAGTGAAATTTATATTAGTGGTAGTATTAGGGATCTTGAATTACTTGGTTCCTCATTGAGTATAGCTCACATGAATTCTTTAGATATAACAAATAGCATACCTGTGTCAGTGAATACATTCTATGATTTAGAATTTATTAGTTATAACTTGTTAGTAACTTTAAATG
>CBDUWI010000010.1:0-12161 GCA_965370885.1 uncultured bacterium
ATTGTCCTAGATCATTTAACATCGCATAATCTTCAGCAATATGCATCCATTCATTATATGTATAATCGCCATAACTTATAGTCTCTCCAGCACCAAACTCATATTCAACTTGTGCTAGCCCTTGCTGTACAACCATATAATTAAGCAAAAAGAATTCGTCTTCATTTGGTAATCTAATCCATATCCAAGCAAGTAATCTACCATAAGTACCAAGTAAACTATCTCCTGGATCTGTTTGTAAAATTATTTCTTCAGCAGAGATTAACAATTCACAAGTATAGACACTTGCCGGTTTTCCCCACTCTTCTTCACTACCATTAAAAGTTTCTTCAGTATCCATATTTAAGAATCTAGTGCTTTTTGCAGAGCTATCAATTGCATCGTAAATATCTTGTGTATAATTAAAAACCGCTGTATCTCCATCAGTACAATATTTTAATGTTACCTCAAAATATCCACCTCTTGGATTAATTGGATCTATATACTGAAAATCACTCGATAAGTAAGGGCCATCATAAATCATTGGAATTGGTGCAAAGTAAGATCCTGTTGCACTATACTCTGGCAATATTACAATTGGTAATGCCTTAGTAACATCGAAAGAAGAACCAATTTCTAAATACATACCATACTCGACAAATTCGTTTTCATTATCTTCAGTAGCAACTCCACTTACCGTAAATACTACATCAATATTTAACCCAATAAATAAAGTATTTATCTCGTCTTCATTAAGACCAGTTAAATCCGGTAAGGATATAAATGATGGATCTCCGGTGTAAACTGGATAGACAATAATAATCGTATCATGTGAGCTACTTACTACATCACCAATACGGTTATCTTTATACTCAATAAAGAGATTAGAATTAATTTCGCTTTCTTCTAAGTAATACTCAAAAGTAACTTCATGATCTAAATCAATGAATATTTCTCTAATTTCAGTTTCGTTTAATCCATTTAAATTAGGTAAGACAATTTGTGTATCTTCTTGTTCTCCAGTATTTTTACATCCTGATAAAAAAGCGATTAATAAAACTGTAATAAGCATTGTAAATTTTTTCATTTAAATCCTCTATCCTACGGGATAAGTTCTATAAGTGCTAAACCAATCCGTATCTTTTAGTAATGTACTATTAAGGCTTCCAGTAATAGTGTATGTCGTTCCGTTACTCTCTATAACTATATGCCCATTTGTACCTGTAGCATAAAGATTATCAGTATATAAAAACATTCTATCTAGTGCTTCTTGTTGCGGAATATAGTATTGATTTTCCCCGTCATCTTCAGGGAAATGAACACTTAAGATAATATCTGTTGGTAAAATTACATCCAATAAAGTTGCACTATTTGCAGTTTTGCTTCCATGATGCCCAGCTTTAAAAACATCAACTTCCATTAAGAATTGTGCCATATGCGCTTCAGCATCAAATTCTGCATCACCAGTAAATAAGTATTTCAAATCCTTATGTTCAAGTAATACAACAATACTGTTTTCATTATGGTTACTATCAAGACCATCATAATTACCAGTATCAATAACTGTTAAAGATAAGTCTTTAGTAATTTGATAAACTGGTTGACATCCATCAACACTGTTAAGTGCTTTTAACCCCGTGCATACTTTTGCGCCAGTTAAATCTCTAGCAGCAACAAAGTCACCATACACTATTGTATCTTTAAAATATCCTGATTCCAATATTTCTTCTATTTCAAAAGATCCAAAAACACCATCATCAATAAACCCACCAAAGTGATCATAATCAGGATGAGTAGCAATAACTAACTCAATAATACCATCTGTAACATATGTTTCAATATAAGGAACCACTAAGTTTTCACCAACACTAGGAGTCCCAGCATCAATTAATATCTCATAATCACCGCAATCAATTAATGTTGAATCACCCATAGCATCTAAATCGATAAAGTGTATTTCTACATTTTCACAAACACCATTATATAGATAAGAACTATTTACAACCACAGCTCTTAAAAGTATTGTCTCTACATCGTCATAAGTTAATGTGTACTCAATTAGATATATCCCTGAAGTATTCACATCAACATCTTCAAAAACGGTAACGAAAGAGCTAATATCAGTGTTTCCTTCTAAAGCAATAAAGCCTTCATCAATGTATTCTTCACCAATAGCGTGCTCAACAATTACATCTCCAATTAATTGAAAACTACTCAAATTAGGATTAGTAACAATTACATATCTATTTAAAGTATAAAGATTATCACTATAATTAAGTTCATATTCCAACACATATACTCCAGCAATAGAAGTGTCAACACTACCTTCAACAGTAATAGAAGAAGTAAAATCAATTTCTTCAATAGTTGCGATAGCACCTAAATCAACAAATTCATCTCCTAAAGCTAGCTCGATAATGTCATCGCCATTCAAAGTTAAAATAACTTGATTCTCAGTAGGAGGTTCTAATTCACATCCTGCTAATGACAATACAATTAATAACAGCATAAATCCATTACTTATTTTTTTCATAGTATAATCCTTCTCTCTAAGTAATCTATATAATAACAGTATATCATAACATAATTCGCATAAAAAAAACACCACTTTTTCAAGCGGTGTTTAATTATTTAAATTTAAAATTTTCTATGGAGTATGTGTTCCTAAATCAGTAATTGTATCTTGGTCAAAAGCTATCCATTCAGCTGGGTCCCACACAACTGTACCACAAACTACTCCAGGTACACGAATTAAAGTATGATTTTGCGTAGTATCATCACCAACAGTCCAATAAGATCCTGGATCATAACCCTCTAAACCAAATATATCAATTAATACATCATCTTTAAATAATCCTATTGCATCATCACCGTTAAAATTAATAACAGAAGAATCATCTATTAAATCTGCAAGATCAAGGATTGCTTGGATTGAACTCGGATGAACAACCACATAAGTTTCTCCCGGTAATAAAGTTCCTACTAAATCCAATGTATTATTAAAATCGGCACCATTGCTACCAAGTTTTAACGAATAAATACTTAAATCTACAGATGCATCTGTAGGATTATAAATCTCAATTACTTTGTTATAGCTTCCACCTTCAATATATTCACTTATGAATAAATCAGGAGTTGGTAATTCAGCTACTATAACAACAAATACAACATCTTCAACTAATGTTCCAACAGTAACTGTCGCAGTTAAAGTGACAGTTGCATCTCCTGCACCTATATCAGGTCTAGTAACCACACCATCAGTACTAATTACAGTTTCATCAGACGAAGCCCAAACAACAGATGCATTGAAATTAGGAAATGCTATATCTAATGTAAGATCAGCAGCAGCAGTAGCAGGAATATCTAGCGCGCCTTTTGCAGCTAACATATTTTGTGCTTCAGTTAATACAGGGTATTCTACAGTATCAACACGTAAGTTATCATAATTAATATCAATAACATTAAACGTAATTGTAGGTAAAATGCTTCCTACAATGTAAACATCTTGGAAGTAAGCAGGAGCTTTGAATTTAATAGCACTAATAATGTCTTCTCCAGTACCTGTAGTAACACCAGTATCAATAAATGTATAACCATAACCGTCATCCATTAAAATTATTTCAACATCTGTCAATGTTACTCTTAAAGATGAAGTTTCCGGATAAGCTGTAAATACAGTTTCAGCAGTATAAGTATCATGTACAAATACTGTATTTCCTGAAGAGATAATTTCAACTAAAGTTGCATCTTCCAATCTTCTTTGTATTGCTCCCCAACCGTCTATATATGTAAATAAATCTCCTCTAATTTTTACTAAATCTCCAATTTCAACATCAAGACCATCATTTACATAGATGGCAGTTCCATCAGTATCTTGAATCATTGGATCAAGAGTCCCGTATCCATTATCATAAAATCCTGTAACAACACCTTCTACTAATACGTTCTCACCGTCAGACATTGCTAATACTTCAGCAACAGTATTTGATGGTAGTCCGTTAGCATCAAGAACAGTAATGTTAAATGCTCTAATAAATGCTACATTGAATGTTCCAACTTTAATAGCTGCCTCTAAAGTAACATAAACATCTTCACCTGGAACTCTAGTAACAACACCTTCAGCAGTAATAACATCTGCATTAGAAGTAGACCATGTAATAGTAGCATCAGCTAATTCATTAATTAAAGGTAATACTAAATCAAATTCAACAGTATCAATATCGCCTAAATCAATCATGTCGCCAGTTGCATATGCTAATTGTGATATAGTGAATCCTGTTTCCACAACAACATCAGCAGCAACACCATTGAATAAAACAACTTGATTTTGATATCCAATAACATTTAAAGTAATAATTTGACCTGCAAATTCTTCAAGATCTGCAGCGTTACTTCTATAGTATACTTTGACTTTTCCGCCAGCTCCATCTGTTAAGAATACATCACCATATGTTCCTTCTATTGAAACAGTAGCGGTAACTGTAGCGATTGTACCACGAGGTACTAAATCACGTTGAAGTGCAGCAACAGTTGTAACTATAGCATCAGGAAGTGTATTTCCAGTAGTTCCTAGAGTATAAGAAACAACATTAACTTGTACAAGTCCGCTATATTCTCCTCTATGACCTAATACAGTAATTTCATCACCTGGAGCTATATCGTCTAAGAATGAATTGTCATAAACAAAGATATATTCTCCATTTAGATGTATGTAGAATCCATAATGTGATTCTTCATAAACAACACCAGCAACTTCGAAGTAATCTCCATAAGACATTCCTAATACTTCACCAATAGTGCTTAAAATAGGTACTATTACTTCAATAGTAGCAGTTCCTGTTTCAACACCTTTAGTAGCAGTAGCGGTGAATGTTACAACAAGTGTTTCAGCTCCACGAGCAACAAATGTACCATCGCTTAACATAACAGCAAGGTCATCTGAAACCCAATCTGTAAATAATGAACCATTAGCTCCTTCAGTAGGAAGAACAATATCTCCAACTGTAATTGCAGGTAATAAAAGTCCTGCATTTTCTATATCTGCAGCTAATGCATCAACATCGCTTAATTCAGATATTACAATGTCTGCTGCTCCACCGTCAAATGATACCATAGGTCCATTTGTACCGTGATCAGTATAATAAACAACAGTAATAGTAACTTCTTTTCCAAGCTCAACTAATAATGCGTCTAAAGAAGCTTCTAAAGAATAATAATAAATTAATAAATCATTTGTTCCATCTGAAATAAATAGATTACTATATTCACCAGCTTCAATTAAAGTACCAGTAACAGTGTAAGGTAAACCGTGAATAAGTTTATCAGATGAATCTAACGCTAACATTTCAGCAACAGTTTTAACAACTGGAACTAATAAAGTTGCGTTATCTGAAGAAATGATAGTTTCTTCAGTTACGTAGTTAATTTGATATAAAGTGTTGTACATAGCGTACTCACCTTTTACAAATACTTCATCTCCAACTACGATATCAAGAGTAGATGCAACGTTATAAACACCTAGTGCATAAGTACCATCAGTTAAGAAGTACCCACCATCAAATGTTGAAGTAACAATTCCTTGAAATTCAACAACATCGCCAAGTAGAGAATCATGTAAATCAGCAATTGATGCATATGCGTTACTTGGATCTTCTTCTTTTATAATAACATCAAAAGCTTTAGTAAGTGATTCAGTACCTTTTGTAATTGTTGCAGTTAAAGTAACAGTAGCATTACCTTCTCCAATTGCTGGTCTAGTAATTGTACCGTCATTAGCTACAATTGCAGTATTGCTTGACGACCAAGTTAAAGTCGCAGTAAGTGCAGTTGTAGGTAAAACAATATCGCTTGTTACTAAATCAGAAACAGATAACAGTAAAACTGCTTTTGCTTCAGCCACTGCATCAGCATCTGAATAAGCTGCTTTTAAAACTGTTACAGTGAATGTTTTTGTTAAAGTTTCTCCGCCTAATTCTAGATATGCAGTAATAGTAACTACTTTATCTCCTTCAGTAAATAAAGGACGTGTTACAGTACCATCATCAGCAATTACGTCAGTATTACTTGATGTCCAAGTAATCTCAACACTATGCAATCCAGTATTTGGAAAAGTTAAACTAGTACTAGCTTCAGCTGGTAAAACCTGTTCATCCATTGCTTCAGCTAATGCTTCTAAATCTGTTAGGTCTGTTGTGTCATCTTTACATCCAACAAGCCCGATAGCTCCAACAAAAACTAATGTTAGAACTAAAAGTTTTTTAAACATTGACATAAATTTTTTCCTCCTCTAGTTTTTTATTTGATTGTAACATCCGCAAGGCTAATAATCATCAATTGAAAATTTGACTCATATCTTCCAAGTGGTGCAACTATATCAAAATTTGTTCCTATTACAAATAAATTTGCGGTAATATCATCACTTGCTAGAGCATCTCTTCTAATAGTAATGACATTTCCAAAACTGTCTTCAACTGTTAAAGTAAATGCATCATCATCAAGATTTTCATATATGCCAATAACAGTCAAATCATGAATATCAATCAACGTTCCAACATTTAAAACTGTTAATTCGTCAATTGTTTTTAAAACGGGAGTTACAACATTACCTTCACTCAAAACTTCAATATTCTCTCTCGTAAATGTGGTTAATTGCAAGCCGCCTGTTTCAATGTCGGGATGATAAGTAGGGACTAACCCAGAAATTAATACTTCGTTTCCTTGAGCCAACTTAGTAGTATAAGTGCTTCCCAAATACAAATAAATCCCAAAATCCCCAGATTGAATATACGGATGAGCTCCAACTTTTCTTGAAACAACGCCAACAATAACGACTTTGCGTCCAACATATAAATCTGGGTTTGTAACTAATTCTTCAATTGTAATTTGAATTCCTTCCAAGCTGTAATCAAAATCGGGATCATCTTCACCAAATACTCTGAGATCATAGTCTTGTGTTTTGAAATTAGCGTCCATAAATATAGTTGCATATTTTGTTCCTGATACTCCTATACTTCTAGTAAAAGATTCTTCCACTAATTCAAGGTCCAATAATCTTCCATCATACCAAACCCAAGCCAAGTATCTACTATAGTTATCAGTTCTTGTTGTGGATGGATCAAATTCTAAAACAATTGATGATGCATTTGATAATTTATCACAAGTAAATGAACTTGCTGCTTTACCCCAAGGTTCAAACATATATGTTGATTCTGGAGTATCGATTCCTAAAAATCTAACAATAAAGCTCTCGCCATCTTCCCTAAATATCGCCGTGTCACCGTCGATACATCTATCTAATTCAACTTCTCCAATACCGTCGGCTATAAAATTTGTGTCCTCATAGGAAAAATTCATAAATAAATTATCCGTATAATCTGTATTAACCGCAGGTAAATCCAAAGCTTGAACTGTAAAAATGAACACTTTAGTAATTACTGTATCGTTTAATGATAATGTCACAGTAAGAGAGACTTCTTTATCTCCAGTAGCGTAATCTGGACTTGTAACCTTACCATCAACATCTAAATAGATTGTTTGACTTGCAATCCATGTAACTGATACATTTTCATTATCTATAGTGGGAATTGAAATATCTTCAGTAAGTAAACTTAAACTTCCAAAATCAAGACTTGATTTAATATCAGATAAAATATCGTAATCTGATTTTGGATCGTCTTTGCACCCACTTAAAACTAATAACAAAGTAAATACTGTAAGTACTAAATATATCTTTTTAAACATAAAATCACACTTTCTTTAATTGCTTGCTCCCATTTGATAAAGCATGTCTTCTATCGCTTCTTGAATTGATTCGCCAGCAAAAATTGCTTCCATTACTATTTCCGCTTGAAGTCTTGCTCCAGAGCTAGTATAAGTTCCGGCAAATGCTGGATCATAATCATTATAATCAAGTTGTAGCATTGCTGCGTTTGCAACCATTGATTCATATTTGTAATCTGGATCAGGGTCTGTTAAGAATTCTTCATAAACATCCCATTCATATCCACTATATCTTACAGGAAGATATCCAGTTAACATTGACCATCTTGCAGTATTTTCGGTATTAGTAACATGAGTAATAAATAACCATGCTGCAAGTCTTTGAGCATCTGTAGTGAAACTCATAATTGCGATGTTTGGTCCTTGTTGAACAGCAGATAGATGTTCTGAATCATATTGAGGGACAGGTGCAACACCAATTTCAAATGCACCATCTTGTGGTACGTTATATGAAATACCAGCAGTAGAACCTACTGTCATACAAACATCTTGTGCTAAAAAGTTAGCACTTCCATAATCCATATTCCACGCAAGTGGTAATGCTAACGTATTATTTTCAAATAATGGTTGAATATATTCTAACATTGCTATAGTGTTTGGATCATCAACTAATATTTCACCTGCAGTATTAGTATAGCCACCGTCAAATTGGCGAACCATATTAATAAAGAAGTTAGCTGCAGAATCATAATTTAATAAATATTCACATTGATTAGGCCCATCTCCAACCATAACTACAGCCAAATCTTCAAGTTCTTGGAATGTTAATGCTCTGTCAGTTGGAATATTTTGCCCTAAAGCTTCAAGTTTGGTTTTATTGAAAACCATCATTTCTGTTGATTTAGAATAAGGTAATGAATACATTAATCCACCCTCATATTGTCTATTTTCATCTATATAAGAATCGATAAAATCATCTAAATCGATTCCCCAAGTTTCGTGTTTAATAAAGTCATCTAAAGGAACAACAGCATTCCCATTTAAATAGCCTGCTACATGATCTGGATACCCAACTAATAATGTTGGAGTTTCTCCACCACTTATTGCATAAATAGTATTATCAAGAATATCTTCATATCCTCCTTGAGGTTCTGCAGTGACAGTTATATTTGGATATAACTCTTCAAAATCCGCGATGTATTCAAGTAACAAAGCTTCTTTGGTAGTTCCGTATACATGCCAAAATATAATTTCAATTTCCTCATCTGGAAGTTCGTCTAATATAGGAATAATTCCTGGAGCATCTGGGTCGTCAGGATCTACAGGTTCATAACAATCGATATGTGTAGGATATAATTCACAATCAACATCAGTATCCTCATCCTCAATATTCACACATCCAGCAAGTCCTAACCCAAGAGAACTTACTAGTAATAATGATAATAATTTTTTCATAAAATTTTCCTCCTATTTTTTTTTAATAATTAAATAATTTTATTTTTAACCTTTAATTCCGCTTCGTGAAACCCCACGCATAATATATTTTTTCAATAGTAAAAATACTACTAATAATGGGAATGTAACAATCATTGCTGCTGCCATTTGCTCATTATATGCTGTACCTTGATCTAAGGTATAAGCATTTCTTAACCCGTTAGTTACTAACGAATACTCTGTTTTGGTAACTAAGTTTGGCCAAATATATGCACTCCATGTTCCCATTGCATTTAATATTGTAATTGTAATTATTGTTGGTTTTGCTATAGGAATCATTACTCTTCTTAAATATTTAAAATCACTTGTTCCGTCTACTTTTGCTGCCAAATATAATTCATCAGGTATTTGTTTAAATGTTTGTCTTAAAAAGAACATATAGAAGACACTTGTCATAAATGGCATTGTTAAAGCCAATAAGGCTTGTGTATAACTTTGATGCTCAACAACACTATACCAGTTTAATGTATCAGAAGTAACGGTTAAATAGTTAGTTATAACGAACATTTCTCCTGGAATCATCATTGTTGCAATTAATACAGCAAACAATATATCTCTACCTTTAAATTTTAATCTCGAAAATGCAAATGCAGCTAAGACAGTTGTTATTATTGTACCTATAGTTGAAATTGCAGCAACTACTACAGTATTAAAAATATAAGTTAAATAAGGTGCAGCTTCTAATGCGAGTAAGTAGTTCTTAAAAGCCATATCTTTAAAAGCAATAAATAAGCTTGGAGGTTGTTCATTAACAATTTGATTTAAGCTTTTTAACGAAGTAAGAATCATCCAGTAAAATGGTATTATTACTAATATTGCAAATAAAACTAAGAATGTATAGACCAATATTTTTCTTAAGATTGCAACTTTTCTAGAATCTTTAGCGCTAATATTTTCCATATCCATCCCCCCCTAGTAATGTATTCTTTTCTTACTTACCCACATTTGCAAACCTGTAAATGATAGAGTAATTAAGAATAATATTATTGATGCCGCAGCTGCTCTACTAATTTCATTAATTGCAGCTGAGTTGGCAATGGATTCATACACTAATCCAACAATAGTAATTAAAGAATCTTTCGATAGCGTACCCGGAGGTCGTAATGTTGGTCCAAACATTCCGATAATAGTTCTATATGCCTTAAACGCTCCAATAAATGAAGTTATTGTTATATAAGCTATCATCGGTGAAAGAAGTGGTACTGTGATTCGAGAAAATACTCGCCATTTAGGAGTAGCGTCAACTTTTGCAGCATCATAATACTGTTTATCAATGCTTTGTAAGCCACTTAAGAACACCATTATCTTAAATGCTAATCCGCCCCAAACAGTATAAACCAATAATGCAATCATAGCTGTTTCCCATGAAGCACCAGTATTAATCCAGTTTATAGGTTCAATTCCAAAAACTCCCAAAATCATATTTACTAATCCATAATCTACATGGAATATAAAAGCAAATGCCATACCAATTGCTATTGCGTTTGTAACGTATGGTAAAAAGAATATCGTTTGAAAAATTCCTTGAAATTTCTTTATTGAGTTTAATGATACTGATATAAATAAAGCTACTAGTACTGATATTGGAACTGACACGAACACTATTACTGAAGTGTTTTTCAGTGCAATAACAAAGTTTCTATCGTTTATTACATACCAGAAATTACCGAACAATGTATAACCAGATGCAGTTCTACTTAAATAATTAAAATCTTTTAAGAAAGCTAAATAGAATGCATTAATTAAAGGATAAAACGTGAAAGTTGATAATAGTAATAATGCAGGAATTAAGTATAACCAGGCTCTAAAGTTACTTTCTCTTTCTAACATTATGCAATTAAGTCTCCCGATTCAGGATTGAAAATAAATAACTTTTCAGGTTTTATACTCGTTTTTACAACATCTCCTGGTTTTATTCGATATTGAGAATCGACTATTGCTCTAAATGTACTTCCTTCTTCAAGAGGATTTTTCACAATTAAGGTAGTATCTCTTCCTATTGTTTCAACCATATATACAGGTAAATCTAGAGTACCTTTAGGATCTACTATAAATCCTTCAGGTCTAATTCCGATTAAAACTTTTCCATTTGCACTTTTTGTCGTTCCAATTACGTTTCCATCAAGATATATTTTTTTAGTTTTAACTTCACCTTCGAAAATATTGATAGGTGGAGTTCCTAAAAATTTAGCAACAAACAAGTTATCAGGGTTATCATATACTTCTTGAGGTATACCGACTTGTTGTTTTACACCAAAATCTATTAATACTATTTCATCACTAATGCTCATTGCTTCTTCTTGATCGTGTGTTACAAAAACAGTTGTAATACCAGTTTCTCTTTGAATACGTTTAATTTCTTCTCTTGTTTGAAGTCTTAAACGCGCATCTAAATTACTTAATGGTTCATCTAAAAGTAAAACACGTGGTTTTTTAACTAGTGCTCGAGCAATAGCTACACGTTGTTGCTGTCCTCCTGATAGTTGTTTTGGTTTACGATCCATCAATTCCCCAATACCAACTAAATCAGCCATATCTTGTGCTTTTTTAAAAGCTTCAGTTTTAGGTACTTTGATATTTTCAAGAGGAAACATAATATTTTGTCTAACAGTCATATGAGGATAAAGAGCATAATTTTGAAAAACTAACCCAATTCCCCTGTCTTCTGGTGCTGCATTAGTTACATCTTCATCACCAAAAAATATTTTACCTTCATTTGGATTTAATAATCCAGCAATCATGTATAACGTAGTAGATTTTCCGCATCCGCTCGGTCCCAAAAGACCAATCAATTTTCCCGAAGGAATAGTAATATCTAATGCGTTTACTGCAATAACTTCAGATTTATCCTTTTGTTGGAAAATCTTAGTAATATTTTGTAATCTGATTTCCATAGTATCTCTCCTAATTTAAAATGTATTATAACACTTTATTATACAATAAAATCTTAAAAATTAGAATACATTTTA
>CBDUWI010000011.1:0-11696 GCA_965370885.1 uncultured bacterium
TTCACAAGTAATGGTTTCAACAACACAAAAATTAGCGTTTAGAGTTGGTTATTATCATGTTGAAAACCCAGATTACCCGATAGAGTGCTTAAATAGTACTATTGATATGTTTCTCGAATACATAAAATGTAAAAAGTAATAAACATTTGCCCTTTTACATTTTATGGATAAAAAACAATGATATTAATTCTATCTTTTATATAACATTTATGATATTATAATATATTGGAAAAAGAAAAGATAAGAAAAGAGGAACTGAATATGACTGATGTAAGAATATTCGAGATGGATTTTAATGGAAGAAAACTGATTGTAGAAATTGGTGAAGTTGCTAAACAAGCAGCAGGAGCTGCTATCGTAAAATACAATGATACTGCAGTATTAAGTGTTGTTGCTGTTTCAAAAAAACCAGCAAACACTAATTTTTTCCCGTTAATGTGTATTTATCAAGAAAAAATGTATGCGGGTGGTAAGATCCCTGGTGGATTTTTAAAAAGAGAAGGAAGACCAAGTGATAATGAAACACTAACTTCAAGATTAATAGATAGACCACTTAGACCTTTATTCCCTGATGGCTTTAGACACGAAGTGCAAGTAATTAATCAAGTAATGAGTGGTAATCAAGATTTTAGCCCAGAAATGACTTCAATGATTGGAAGTAGTATCGTGCTTGGAATTAGTGAAATTCCGTTTGACGGACCAATCGCTGGTGTAAATGTTGGGAGAATTGATGGCGAATTCGTCATTAATCCAACAGTAGAACAACAAGAATTATCAGATATAGAATTAATTATTGCTGGTACTAAATACGCTATTAATATGGTTGAATCTAGTGCTGCAGAAGTTAACGAAACTGATATGTTAGCGGCAATTAATTTTGGTCATGAATGGATTAAAAAAATTGTTGCATTCGAAGAAGAAATTATTAAAGAATTAGGAAAAGAGAAAAAAGTATTTGAATATAACGTTGTTGCTCCAGAATTTTTCGCTGAAGTATCAACTAAAGTTAAGAATGAAATAGTAAAAGCTGTTAGCACCGAAGAAAAAAGTGCTAGAGAAGAAGCAATCACTCTTGTAACTGATGGAATTATCGCAGTATACGAAGAAGAAAACAGTAGTTTAGATAAAGATGATCTTAAGAACCTTCTAGCTGATGTTTCTAGCGTTTGTCATGACATCGTTAAAGATGAAGTTAGAAGATTAATAAGTGAAGATAAAATTAGACCTGACGGTAGAAAACTAGATGAACTTAGAGAATTAAATTCAAAAATCGATTTATTTGAATTAACACACGGTAGTGCAATGTTTACTAGAGGTCAAACTCAAGCATTAGCTATAACTACTTTAGGATCTCTATCAGAACATAAAATAATCGATGGAATAGCAGACCGTGAAGAAAAAACATTTATGTTACATTATAACTTCCCACCTTATAGTGTTGGTGAAACTGGAAGATATATGGGAGCTGGAAGAAGAGAAATCGGACACGGTATGCTTGGTGAAAGAGCTTTAAAACAAGTAATGCCTTCAAACGAAGATTTTCCTTATACTGTAAGAATCGTTTCAGAAATATTAGAAAGTAATGGTTCAAGTTCACAAGCAACAATTTGTGCTGGTAGTATGAGCCTAATGGCTGCAGGAGTACCAATAAAAGCACCAGTTGCCGGAATTGCAATGGGATTGGTTAAAGAAGGAGAACATTACTCAATCTTAACTGATATTCAAGGTATGGAAGATCATAACGGTGATATGGACTTCAAAGTAGCTGGAACAGAAAAAGGTATTACGGCTCTACAAATGGATATTAAAATCGCTGGTATTACAAATGATATAATGGTAGAAGCTTTAGAACAAGCAAGAATCGCAAGATTACAAATCTTAAAGAATATGAATGACATAATTGCAGAATCTCGACCAGAAGTTTCTAAACATGCACCAAAAGTAAGATTATTATTTATTGATCCAGATAAAATAAGAGATGTTATTGGACCTGGTGGAAAACAAATTACCCAAATTATTGAAAAATGCAATAATGTTAAAATCGACATCGAACAAGATGGTCGAGTAACAATAATGCATACAAATAACGAAGATATCGACAAAGCGATAAAAATAATTGAACAAATCGTTAGAGTAGCTAAAGTTGGCGAAGTATATGCAGGAAAAGTAGTTAGAATTGAAAAATTCGGATGTTTTGTTGAATTATGGAAAGGTACAGATGGATTGTGCCATATTTCAAAATTAGCACACGAAAGAGTTAAACGAACTGAAGATGTTGTTAAAATGGGCGATATAATTAATGTTAAAGTTATTGGCATTGATGAAAAAGGAAGAGTTGATTTATCAAGAAAAGCTACTTTACCTAGACCTAAACCAGTCGCTAAACCTGTAATAGAAAAACCAGAAGCTAAAAAAGAGTAATAAATTTACACTAGAATATTAGTAATTGAGGTGACATTGTGAGAGATAAAAATGATATTATTTGTCATTGTCAAGAAGTTACATACGACACAATAATCAATGCCATAAAAAATGGCGCACACACAATAGATACTATTGGTGATGCAACCGAAGCTGGAATTACATGTGGTTATTGTATTGAAGAATTAGAAGAAATACTAGAAGAAGAACTTAATAAATAATTAATACTTGGGTAATCGAGCCGCAAGGTTAGGAAAGTCCATGCTAGCACAAGCTGAGATGCTTGTAGTGATTGTGATAGAGGAAACAATAACTTTATGCACGAAAGTGACGGCCGAGAAAATACCTGTTAAATGGTATGAGTATCTTTAAAAGTGCCACAGAGACGAGCTTAGGAGGAAACTCTTAAGGTGGAACGGGTAAACCCCGCAAGCTAGAAACCCAAACTATGGTAGGGGCACTTCAATTCGGGAATTAAACTGATGAGAGACGCATTCGCGTAGATAAATGATTACCACCCATTAGGGTACAGAACATGGCTTACATAGTATTAATTTTAAAAAAGACGCATTAATTTGCGTCTTTTTTTAATAACATAATTACTACTCTTTATCATCTACATATTCAATTTCATTTTTATAAATAATCTCATCTTCAAATTTATAATCTTCATCATTGACAAATACACTTTCTCCATCAACAATATTATTTTCTTGATATATCTTAGCTTTTATATAGCGATCACTATTAAAAGTTAGAAACTTAATAGACTGTACTAGTAAAACATAACCAAGATAAATACTAAATATTATCGTAAATACAAAGCCAAAAAAGAAACCAGTAACATCAAAAATGAAAAAAGCAAAAGCAAAATTTAAAATTAGCCAAGCAATAAAAATTAAAACCATAAATTTTCTCATATATTGGCGAACAAATTTATCCCATTTTATTATAAATTTTGTTTCATTTAAATTATTTAGATGTCTTTGATAAACGAAAAATAAGTTCATTTTATCACTCCAATCTTCTATTTATTATATCATATATTCATTAATGTGCAAAGTAGACAGCTTCGCAAAAATTAATTCATTGCAATAAAAATCTTTAAAAAGACTGATTTAGTACACGATTTAAATATTTTGATGACAATAACAGCATAACGGCACAAATATGCCGTTTAGTTTTGAACAACTATCTTTTTATATTGCTTTATTCTTAAATATAATGTAAAATAAATTAGCGTTAAAGAGGAGGTGTAAATATGAGTCAAAATATCAACTTTGAAGCAGTTTCAAAACGACAACAAAATATTAGAAATTTCTCAATCATAGCTCATATTGATCACGGGAAATCTACTTTAGCTGACCGTATTTTAGAAAAAACCAATTCTATTGACATTAGAGACATGAAAGCACAGTTATTAGATACTATGGATTTAGAACGTGAACGCGGAATAACTATTAAATTGAATGCTGTTGAAATAAAATATAAAGCTCTTAATAATACTGAATACATTTTCCATTTAATTGATACTCCCGGCCATGTAGATTTCACATATGAAGTATCTCGAAGTTTAGCTGCATGTGAAGGAGCGATTTTAGTAATTGATGCTGCTCAAGGCATCGAAGCACAAACTTTAGCAAATGTGTATTTAGCATTAGACAATGATTTAGAAATATTACCGCTAATTAATAAAATAGATTTACCTAGTGCTGACCCTGATAAAGTAAAAAAAGAAGTAGAAGATGTTATTGGATTAGATATGAGTACTGCCGTTTTAGCAAGTGCAAAAGACGGAATCGGAATAGAAGACATCTTAGAACAAATTGTTACAAATGTTCCCGCTCCAATTGGCGATCCTAAAGCTCCATTAAAAGCATTAATTTTCGATTCTTATTTTGACGCTTATCGCGGAATTATACCTAGTATTAGAATAATTGATGGGATTATTAAAAAAGGTGACAAAATAAAGATGATGGCGACTAACTCTATTCATGAAGTAAATGAAGTTGGCGTTTTTACTCCAAAAGAAGAAAAAAGAGATTATTTAGGTCCAGGAGATGTAGGATTCTTAACAGCTTCAATAAAAAATGTTGAAGATGTCCGAGTTGGAGATACAATCACATATGCCAATCCCCAAGCTGATGCCCCACTTCCTGGATATCGATCATTAAATCCGATGGTTTTTTGTGGCTTATTTCCAATTGACTCAACGCAATATAATGATTTAAAAGAAGCGCTTGGAAGATTAAAATTAAACGACGCAAGCTTAATATTTGAACCAGAAACTTCACAAGCATTAGGATTTGGTTTTAGAACTGGATTCTTAGGATTATTACATATGGAAATCATTCAAGAAAGAATTGAAAGAGAATTCGATATCGCATTAATTGCGACTAGTCCTAGCGTTATCTATCATGTATATTTAAATGATAAAACAATGGTTGAAATCGATAATCCTTGTGATTTACCACCAATACAAGATATAGATGTTATCGAAGAACCTTTCGTTGTCGCAACGATTCTCACACCAGATGAATATCTTGGAAATGTTATGGAACTTTGTCAAAATAAACGAGGAATTTTCATCGATATGAAATATTTAAGTGAAACAAGAGTTCAGTTGACATATCATCTCCCACTTTTAGAAATTGTTTATGACTTTTTTGATAAGTTAAAATCTTACTCAAAAGGGTATGCCTCATTTGATTATGAATTTCACGATTATAAAGCAAGTAATTTAGTAAAAATGGACATTTTACTAAATGGTGAAATTGTCGATGCATTAAGTACAATAGTATATAAAGATTTCGCATTTAGAAGAGGTAAATTATTAACTGAAAAACTAAAAGAAATTATTCCTAGACATATGTTTGAAGTCCCAATACAAGCCGCAATTAGTAGTAAAATCATCGCAAGAAGCACAATAAAAGCAATGAGAAAAAACGTTCTGGCGAAATGTTATGGTGGCGATATTACTCGAAAGAAAAAGTTACTTGAAAAACAGAAAAAAGGTAAGAAAAAGATGAAAAGAATTGGAAATGTTGAAATTCCGCAAGAAGCATTTTTATCAGTCTTAAAATTAGATGAATAGAACAAAAAATAGTCCAAAATTTTCTTGGACTTTTTTTATATGTATTATTTATAATAAACTCATATTAATACATAAAATAAAGAAAAAAATATTAAAATAATTGTGATTTTACATAAAAAATATGATAGAATTAATTAGAGGTGACTAATTATGTTAACTGCTTTATATATTCACATACCATTTTGCGCTAAAATATGTACATACTGCGATTTTCATAAGGAAGTAGCTACTGTAAATAAACAAGAAAAGTACCTTATCTCTTTAATAAATGAGTTAGAATTTTACAAATCTGACTATAATAATCTAGCTACGATCTATATAGGTGGTGGGACACCATCTAGTTTATCAGTAGTTTTACTAGAAAAATTACTTTTCAGCATTAATAAAGTTATAAATATTAAGAAGTTAGTAGAATTCACAATTGAAACTAATCCCAACGATATTACAAAAGAAAAAGCAGACTTATTTAAAAAATACGGGATTTCAAGAGTGAGTATTGGCGTTCAAACTTTTCACAAAGAACATTTAAAGTTTTTAGGAAGAACTCACAATAAAAAAGATGTTGTTGAGGCGATAAAAATTTTGAGAAATTCGGGAATTACTAACATTAATATTGATATGATATTTTCTTTAATTAATCAAACTTTGAAGGAATTGACCATTGATTTAGAAGATGTTTTAAAATTAGAAATAAAGCATATATCTTATTATTCATTAATATTAGAAGAAAAAACAGTATTATATCACTTATATAAACAAAACCTTCTAAGCATGAACGATGAAGATCTTGAATCATTAATGTATAATAAAGTGATTGATACTTTAATTCAAAACGGATATAATCATTATGAAATAAGTAATTTTTCAAAAAGTGGATTTGAATCTCGCCATAATATTGTTTATTGGCAAAATCAAGAATATCTTGGGATTGGTAGTGGGGCTCATTCATTATACAAAGGCAAACGATTTGCGAATATCAGTAATGTTAGTAAATATATTGAAAACGCAAATAACAAAGATTTTCCTCAAACCGAATTTTATGATATTGAACCACTAAGAGAAGAGCTAATGATGGGGTTAAGGCTTTTAAAAGGGATAAATATTAAATATGTTAATTCAAAATATCAAACAAATATATTTGAAGTATATCCGAAAATATACGAATTTATTGATAATGGTATGTTAATACTAAAAAATGATCAACTGTTCTTTTCTCGGCAAGGTTTATTGCTTGGAAACATTGTCTTTTCAATTTTCTAAAGGAGGATTAAAATGTTAAAAAATTTATTAAAAGAGTATGAATACTATTTAAAAATCACAAAAGGGCTTAGTCCAAATTCTATTAGTTCTTATTTATCTGATTTAATAGATTACAATGATTTCTTAGTTAAGAATTATTTAATTAGAGATCCTAATCAAATAACAAAACAACACATTCGTAATTTTATCGGTAGATTAAAAAGAAGGCATAATACTTCGACGAGCATTTCTCGAAAGGTAAGTGCTATTAGATCTTTTCATAAGTACTTATTACTTGAAAATATTGTTACTAGTGATATTACAGTTGGAATTAGTTTACCAAAAAAGAAACAAAAATTACCTTTAATTTTGTCAGTAGTTGAAGTAGAAGCATTAATGATTGCAACTGACGGTGATGAACCTCTTGAATTAAGAAATAAAGCAATGCTTGAATTGTTATATGGTAGTGGTTTACGTATTACTGAGTTAATTGAATTAAAACTTGGTGATTTACATATTAATATGGGATTTCTAAATATTACTGGAAAAGGAAATAAAGAAAGAATTGTTCCCATAGGTGATGAAGGACAATACGCCATAAAAAGATATTTAGAAAATGGTAGAGCTAAATTAAAGAAAACATTAAGTGATATAGTTTTTGTTAACAATGCTGGTAACCCTATTAGTCGTGTAGGTTTCTATAAAGTAATTAAAAAACTAGCTACTAAAGCGGGGATAACTAAAGATATTAGTCCTCACACATTAAGACATAGTTTTGCATCTCATTTACTAGAAAACGGCGTAGATTTAAGAATGGTGCAAGAATTACTAGGACATGAAGATATATCGACTACACAAATATATACACACATTAGTAAAAAACAATTAAAAAGTACTTATGAGGAATTCCATCCCCGTGCAAATAAAAAGGAGGAATTATAATGTTCAAAAGAATATTCTTAATAATTATCGACAGTGTTGGTTGTGGAGCATTACCTGATGCCAAAGATTATGGTGATGAAGGCGCAAATACCCTTAAACATATTAGCGAATTTAATAATGGTATTACTTTGCCAAACATGGAAAAACTAGGCTTAGGAAAAATAACTGATATTAAAGGTGTTAGTAAGGATATCAAGCCAATAGGCTATCATTCAAAAATGAATGAAATTAGCGTCGGTAAAGATACAATGACTGGTCATTGGGAAATTATGGGTCTAAAAATTGAAGAACCATTTATCACTTTTACAGAAAATGGTTTTCCAAAAGAGTTAATTACGGAACTAGAAAAAAGAACAGGCCGAAAAATAGTTGGAAATAAAGCAAGCAGTGGAACTGTAATTTTAGATGAATATGGTGAGCATCAGTTAAAAACTGGGGATTTAATTGTTTACACTTCAGCAGATAGTGTTTTACAAATTGCTGCTCATGAAGAAAAAATCAAGTTAGAAGAACTATATAGAGCTTGTGAAATAGCAAGAGAACTTACAATGAAGGAAGAATGGAAAGTTGGAAGAATAATTGCTAGACCTTATTTAGGCAATAAAAAAGGCGAGTTCAAAAGAACTGCAAATAGACATGACTATGCTTTAAAACCTTTTGAAGATACAGCATTAACATATTTAAAAGATGTCGGATATGACGTAATTTCCTTTGGGAAGATAAATGATATTTATGATACTGAAGGCATAACAGAAAGTATAAAACAAAAATCAAATCAGCACGGAATGGAAAACTATATTAACTATGCAGCTAATGATTTCACGGGATTAGCTTATATAAATCTTGTTGATTTTGATGCGTTATTTGGTCATAGAAGAGATCCAATAGGTTACAAAAAATCATTAGAAGAATTCGATGTTCAATTAGGGACTCTTATTGGTAAATTAAATAATGATGATTTATTAATGATAACAGCAGATCATGGTAATGATCCAACATTCCCAGGATCAGATCATACAAGAGAATATGTACCTCTCTTAGTTTATGGGAAAAAACTAGCTGGAGGTGAATTAAAAATAAGAGAGAGTTTTGCCGATGTAGGAGCAACAATATCAGAAAACTTTAAAACAAGTAAAGCTAGATACGGAACTAGCTTCTTAAAGGATTTGAAATAGATGAGTAGTAGTATTCTTGATGAAAATAGTAATAATCACTTTTATAAAAAGATTTTAGTAATAGGATTACCAATCGCTTTAGCTCAACTTATGACAGGATTACTAAGTGTAATAGATACTATAATGGTATCTAATCTCGGTAACACTGCGATTGCAGCTGTGGGGGTTGGTTCTAACTTTGCATTTTTATTAATAATGATTCAATTTGGTTTTTTTAGTGGATTAGCAATCTTTATTGCGCAATACTATGGTAGTAAAGACATTAAAAGTATCCATAAAGTTTTTATAATTTCAATAATAATAGGAGCATTTTTGTCTTCTATTTTCTTCATTTTTGGTTTTTTCTTTCCTGAACTTGTAATTAGTTTTTATAATAATTCTGACGATATAGCAAACAGCTTGTTATTAAAAGAATTTGGTGTTAGCTATTTAAGAGTCGCAGCATTTTCATACTTTGCAATGACAATCATATTTATAATTGGAATGTTAATGAGAAGTGTTGAAAAGGTTTTATACCCACAATTAGTAGCAATTTCAACAGTGTTGATAAATACAGTTTTAAATTACTTATTAATAAATGGTAATTTCTGTTTTCCAGCACTAGGTGTAGAGGGAGCTGCAATTGCTACATTAATTTCTACTATTTTTGGCGCAATTCTTTTAATAAGTTACTTAATCATATCTAAAAATGAAGTATTCAAAATAAAATTCATTTTAATTAAAGATATTACTAAATCATTTGTCTTAAAAATATTGAAAAAAGTATTACCAGTTGCTATCAACGAAACAATTTGGGGATTAGGTATGACATTCTTTTTAATTGCTTATGGAACAATAAGTACAGATAGTCTTACTAGTGTCCATATTAGTAATCAAGTAATCGGTTTGTTTTGGGCAGTTAATGCAGGTATAAGTAGTGCTTGCGCAATTATGCTTGGAAATAAGCTTGGGGCAAACAAACTAGATTTAGCTAAAAATTGGGGGAAACGTTTTGTTAAATTATCATTTTTTGCCGGTGTATTTTTCGGAATATTATTGTTTCTATTAAGTGATAACATTGCCGGCTTATATAAAAATACTACTAATGATGTAAGAGAAAATGTATCTTTAATCTTAAAAGTATTTAGTATATACTTACCAATTAAGTTTTCAAACGTACTACAAATTATTGGAACTCTAAGAGCTGGTGGGGATACATTGTATACACTACTAGCTGAAATCATTCCCTTATGGGGAGTTGGTGTGCCATTAGCGTTTATATTAAGTATTTATACAAACTTACCGTTACACTATATAATTGCGATAGTGAATCTTGAAGAGATTATTAAATTAATTTTACTATTTTCAAGGTTCTTGACCTTTAAATGGGTAAGGAATCTAACGATTGAGCAAGCAACCTAAAATATAACTATATAAAGATAAAAGGCGATTAATCTCGCCTTTTATCATGCTTTTTTAATAGATGTAATTTGAATTTTGTGTTTTTTCTTAATTCCAATAATGACTCTTTTCAAACGATTTCTATATTCTTCTGATAGTACTTTTCTTTTCGCATTAATGCCTTTAGAAGCTAATTTTATATACTTTTTATAAGGTTTTACTGTCAGCTTAATTTCCGCATTATTCTCACTATGGATTTTTTGGTGAACTTGAAGTCGAGAATTTTTAAAATCTTCAAGCAACTTAGTGTATTTATTATGTTTGATAATCTCTTTTTGCATGGCATCCTCAAAATCTTTTTGAGAATCTGCAGAAATTTTATAAGTACCAATTATTTGAAGCGATTTTTTTGTATTTTCAAGCTTATTAATCATAATACCCATTTTTCGATCAAAGTCTGCCTTATTTTGTGTTAATTTATTATCTTTTTCAAGCAGAAGATCATCTAATTCAGATTTACACTCAATAATTCTTTGTTTTTTAAGTTCCTTTTGTGATTTAATGTAATCATTAGTGTCGCTACTATAAGTGTGATTTTCTAAAAACAATCTTGTTTCTTTAATAACTTCTAATGGCTCAACAATTTTCTCATTATATAATTCATCAGCTTCTTTTATCGCTCTTTGAAGACGATCGTTAGCACTTGTAACAGCAGTAGTACTAAGAGCTGGAACGACAACTTTCTTCTCTTCTTTGTTCTCAATTGTTTCTAATGAATCGTATTTGACTTTAGTTTTGTCATATAGACCTGCAAAAGAATCCGTTGTTTGATTTTTAAGTATATCTGCTTCTAATATTGCTTCCTCAGCTCTAGTATTAGCAGCAGCAATAACTTTTTCATAACGTAATATATCTAGATCTTTTCTTTCTAAAGTGTCAATTCCTTTAAGAATCTTATTATATTTTAATTTAATAGCTTTAATTTTTGTAGTTATATCCAAATTATCTTTTGCATCAGTATAAAGAAGAAGTTTAAAATCTAAATCCTCTAATTTTTCTTCTAACTCTTTCTTTACTTTAGACTTATCATAATCATACTTTTGTTTATAGTAATTAATCTTTTTATAAGCATAATCAAATTCCTGAGATCTTGTTAAATTAATACTCTCAACGCGAATATCATATTCGCTATTAGCGCATTTTATTTGTTGATTAGCAAATAAAAGTTGATTTTCTAAAGTCGATTTAACAAATGCATCATTTACTTTAATTCCAAGATTAATCCTTTCGATTTGTTCTTCGGCTAAACTTCTTTCATTTTCATAAAGAGCTTTAACTTTTATTAGTTGCAGTTCATGTTCTTTTTTAGCGATATTAATCAATGATTCATGATAAATAATCTTAGAATTTGCTTCTTCCTTAATTTTTTCGTATTTAACTATTGT